>JBBSLV010000101.1:0-10730 GCA_038233535.1 Tepidisphaerales bacterium
ACCATCAACCCGTTCATGGTGATGAATGAGCTGGAAGAGGGTCTGTCTCATCACTAGCTCATCACCGATGAGGAGTTGAAAAAGGAGTACAAGGAGATCCTCGCCGTCGTGCGCGAGGAGTACGAAGACATCCTCAAAGGCGAGGTTCAGCGCGCGATCAGTGCCGACGAGGACGCGATCAAGCGGCTGGCGACGAACTACATCGAGAGCGTCCGGGCCTACACGCAGCACGAGCGCGTCCGCAACCGCTACACCGGCCGGGATGAAGACCCCGACGAGCGGCTCATGCGGTCGATCGAGGAGAAGATCGACATCCCCGACAGCCGCAAGGACGACTTCCGGCAGGAAATCATGAACTACATCGGCGCGCTGGCGCTCGATGGCCGCAAATTCGAGTACAGCACGAACGCGCGATTGCTCAAGGCGCTGGAATTGAAGCTGTTCGAGGACCAGCGCGACACGATCAAGCTGAAGAACCTGGTCAGCAGCGTCGTCGACGAGGAGACGCAGCAGAAGATCGACGTGGTGAAGCAGCGCTTAATCAAATACTTCGGCTACAACGAGGCCAGCGCCACCGACGTGCTGAACTACGTCGCCAGCATCTTCGCGCGGGGCGATGGGAAGCAGGAGGATTAACGCGGGGAGGCTGTGTGCCGGAACTACTTGAGGTAATGGGACCGATCCGCGAGGTTCAAGTGATTGCGTCGGGACGCGGCGTGAAGGTCGCTCGATGGTTGAGGAAAACGTATGGCGGAAAGAACTGGCGCAAACTCAAAGGAATCGCGCTCATTCGTGACGCCGCGAATCAGATCTATGAAGCAGAAATCCATTGGTTCGAATGTCACGGCATCGGTCAGCGGCTCCACAAGATCAAAGCGCGATGATGGAGCGGCGCCCCTGCCGCAGTACCCGTTCTTCGCGATCTGCGTCAAGGATGGCGGTTACCCGCCATTCCTTGAACCCGGAAGAGCGTACAAAGTGATTCGACCGAGGCGAACTGACGCGGAGATGTTCCGCGTGATCGACGCCGAGGGCGAGGACTACCTTTATCCGCGCGACTGGTTCGTGCCGGTTCAACTTCGGCCCGAACAACAGCGGCAAGTCGCCCGTGCATTGACCCCAACCGCTTCGTGAATAGACGGGTATGAAGCACACGGCATCGGCAAACGCGAGTTCAAGGTCAAGGTCCGGCCGTCCTAAGAGCAGGCGCTGGAGTTGGGTTCTCTGCGTCGAGAACACCGGTTACCCGGCGTCGCTTGAGACGGGTAAGGCGTATCTCGCACTCGCGGCGCTCAAGGGGCAGCCGACCGGCACCCTCCGCGTCATCGATGAGGATGGCGAAGATTACCTGTACGACGCGGAGCGGTTCATCGCGATCGACCTGCCGCCGAAACTGCGGCAGAGGTTGGCCAAGGCGATGACGGTGAATTGAATCATCTCGGCCCGTCGCGCGAGCAAGCGCGAGCAGGCGGTTTACCTGGAGCGAAAGCGATGAAGAAACACTACGATTTTTCAAAGGCCGAGCAGGGAAAGCTCTATCGCCCCATGAAGTCGCTTCGCATTCCGGTCTACCTGGATGACGACGTTCAGCAAGCCTTGGTGGGCACGGAAAAGCAAGGAGGCAAAGATTTGTCGAAGCTAGTGAACAAGGTTCTCCGGACGCAACTCGGAGTAGCCGCGCTGTTGAAGTAGGCGAACGGCAATGAGCCGGAGTAAGAATACGATGAAAAATTTGAGCCTGATTCTATTGCTGCTGCTCGCGACCGGATGCGGCTCGCGGTTTGCGGGCGAATGGGTCGAGGAAGGGTCTTACGACTCCGACGGCGTCTTCCGTGAAGCCGAAGGTCAACGCCGGCTCGCCCTGCGCTTTGATCCCCCGGCCACCGTCCGCTACGGCGCATTCGTCAATCGCGCCGGGGTCGTCGATCAGCAATCGGTGCAGACCGACACCTACTTTACGATGCAAAATCGCGAGGTCGCCCAGTTCGGCTCGATCATCGCCCGCGTCGACCGCGGCCGGCTGATCGCCACCATCGGCGGCGACGTCGTCACCCGCTTTGAACGCGTCCGCGGCAAACGCGTCTTTCCGCCGGCGGTGGTCCTGCCGTCGCTGGCGAAGGCGGACAAAGAGGCCATCCGGACCGTTCACACGGATCGTGCGCTCGGCGGGTGAGGAGGTTTCACCACGGAGAACACGGAGATCACGGAGAAACAGTTGCTTTCGTTAATGGCTCTGTGCTCTCCGTGATCTCTGTGGTGAACAGATATGGTCCTCAAGATCGAAAAAGATCACCAGCGCTTCCGGCAGATCGTCAAAGGCCGGATCCGGGAGGATCTGCGCAAGTTCCTCACCAAGGGTGAGCTGATCGGCAAGGAGGGCAAGCACCTGATCAGCATCCCCGTCCGCGGAATCGAGCTGCCGCATTTCCGCTACGGCGACAACTCCGGCGGCATCGGCGCGGGCGACGGCAAGGAGGGCGACGCCGTCGGCAAGGGCAAGCCGGGCGCCGGCAAGGCGCAAGGCGGCACGGACGCCGGGGCGCACATCATGGAGGTGGATCTCTCGCTCGATGAACTCGCGGAAATGCTCGCGGAGGAACTTAAACTCCCGCGGATCGAACCCAAGGGCAAGCACCGCATCACGACGACCCGCGACAAGTACAGCGGCATCAAGCCGACCGGGCCGGACTCGCTGCGGCACTTCAAGCGCTCGTTCAAGGAAGCGCTCAAGCGCCAGATCATGACGGGCAACTACGATCCGGCCAACCCGGTCATCATCCCGCAGAAAAAGGACATGCGGTATCGCAGTTGGAAGGAGGTGAAAAGCCCGCAGAGCAACGCGGTGATCATCTTCATGATGGACGTCTCCGGTTCGATGGGCGAAGAGCAGAAGGAGCTCGTGCGCCTCGAATCCTTCTGGATCGACACGTGGCTGAGGAAGAACTACGAGGGCATCGAAAGCCGCTACATCGTCCACGACGTGTCGGCCAAGGAAGTCGACAAGCACACGTTCTACCACCTCAGAGAAGACGGCGGCACGAAGATCAGCAGTGCCTTCCGCGCCGCCAAGCAGCTATTGGATTCGCACTATTCCCCTGACGAATGGAACATCTACCTCTTCCACTTCAGCGACGGCGACAACAGCTCCGAAGCCGACAGCCGCGACTGCGTGAAGATGCTCAAGGAGCACTTGCTGCCCATGTGCAACATGTTCGGCTACTGCCAGGTCGCCAGCGCGTACGGCAGCGGGAACTTCATCAACGTGCTGCACGAGCATTTGCGGAACCACGAGAAGGTGTTGACGAGCCGGGTGAACTCAAAGGACGACATTTACGATTCGATTAAGACGTTCTTCGGGAAGGGGCACTGATGGCAGACGGACACGAGACGATCGGCTTCGTCGTGCTGTTTATCGGTTTCTTCGTGGTCGTCTCGTGTATGTCGGTGGCCCTCGGATTACCGTCGCTTTTTGGCGATGGCGGAGGGGGGATGTGTCTTGTTGTCGGCATAGGCATCGCCGCGGCAGTCTTAGCGATCGCGCGCGGAAAGGGGCCGCCCCCATCAGAATAAAAACGGCCTGTGTAAACACAGAATGGGGCCCCAGTGTTTGGCGGAGGGTAACGTGACGGCGATTTCCACATCTTCGCGGTTGATCACAGCCGACGACCTGCTCGCTATGGGCGACATCGGCCGGTGCGAGTTGATCTTCGGAGAGCTGATCATGATGAGTCCCGCGGGCGCTGAACATGGCATCGTCGCCCTCCGGTTCGGCAGCTTCTTGCGAGAACACGTCGACGCCAATGGCCTTGGGTACGCCTTCGCCGCCGAAACTGGATTCATGATCAGTCGAGGGCCGGACTTGTTGCGTGCACCGGACGCTAGCTTCGTCCGAAAAGCGCGAATCCCCGGTACGGTCCCACCGGGGTTCATCGACGGCGTGCCAGACTTGGCCGTCGAGGTCGTGTCGCCGGCCGACACGAAACGCGAAGTGGCGGAGAAGGTCGACATGTGGCTCGCGAACGGTGCCGCCGCGGTGTGGGTGGCCGATCCGAAGCCGCAGACCGTAGTGATCCGCCGCGTCGGTCAAACGCCGGTCACGCTGACGATCGGTGACGAGATCCGCGACGAGCCGATGTTGCCGGGCTTCCTACTTCCCCTAACGAAGGTGTACAAGCTGCCCTAGGACATTCAGATGGCCTCCCACACCCTCGCCCCATTCCCCGACGAACTGCTCGCTGCCAAGAAGCAGATCCGCGAGCAGGCGCGATCGTACGGGCTCGACTTCTTCCCAGTCATCTTCGAGATGTGCGACTACGAGCAGATGAATCAGGTCGCCGCGTACGGGGGGTTTCCGCAGCGCTATCCGCACTGGCGGTTCGGGTCTGAGTACGAGTCGCTGCGCAAGCGGCACCATTACGGGCTGGGCCGCATCTACGAGATGGTCATCAACAATGATCCGTGCTACGCCTACCTTCAGGAAAGCAACGCGCTGGTCGATCAGAAGCTGGTCATCGCCCACGTCTACGGGCACAGCGACTTCTTCAAGCAGAACCTGTGGTTCAGCCAGACGAACCGTAAGATGATGGACGAGATGGCCAACCACTCGACGCACGTGCGCAAGCACATCGAAAGGCACGGCTACGACACAGTTGAAAAATGGATGGACGTGTGCCTCAGCGTCGAAGATCTCATCGACCCGCACAGCATGTTCCTCAAGCGCGGCCCATCCGAGATGCCCAAGGTCGAGCCGAAGCGCGAGGAGCCCACGGGAAAGTTTCGCAGCAAGGACTACATGGACCGGTGGATCAACCCGCCGGACAAGCTTGAGGCCGAGGCAAAAAAGCTGCGCGACGAGAAGTCGAAGATGCGCCACGTCACCCCCGCGCGGCCGACGCGTGACGTGCTGCAATACCTGCTCGATCACGCCCGGTTAGACGACTGGCAGGCCGACTGCCTCTCGATCGTGCGGGAAGAGGCGTACTACTTCGCGCCGCAGGGCATGACGAAGGTCATGAACGAGGGCTGGGCCAGCTACTGGCACAGCACGCTGATGAGCAAGCACTTCGTGACGGCCAGCGAGGTGATTGACTACGCCGACCATCACAGCGGGACCGTGCACATGCCGCCGGGGAACTTTAACCCGTACAAGATCGGGCTGGAGCTGTTCCGCGACATCGAGGACCGATGGAACAAGGGCAAGTTCGGCAAGGAGTACGAGGAGGCCGAGCAGTTGGGCGAGAAGCGGGCGTGGGACAAGGGGCTGGGGCTTGGGCGCGAGAAGATCTTCGAGGTCCGCCGCGTCTACAACGACGTGAACTTCATCGATGAATTCATGACCCCGGAGTTCATCGAGAAGCACAAGTTCTATCAGTACGGCCGCGAAGCGCACACCGGGCAGCTGCGGATCGTGTCGCGCGACCCGCAGCGCATCAAGCAGACGATGCTCTACCAGCTCACCAACATGGGCCGGCCGTTCATCTACGCCGTTGACGGGAACTACGGCAACCGCGGCGAACTGTATCTCGCGCACCGGCACAGCGGGTTGGACATCGAGATCAAGTTCGCCGTCGAGACGCTGAAGAACGTTTACAAGATCTGGCAGCGGCCTGTGCATCTTCAGGCGCGGATCGACGACGACATGATCCTCTTCAGCTTCGCCGGCGACCAGCCCAAGCAGCAGACCATCCACGACGACCTCCCTCCGCCGGCGCATCAGGTGGGGTGAACGAGTCAGAGAGGATATGATCCATATATGGGATTGCCGGCCCCGAAACCTCAATACTCGATTCAGGACTATTACCGGATCGAGAATGACGCGACGGAAAAGCACGAATTCCGCGACGGCGAGATTCTCGCGATGTCGGGTGGTTCGCCGCGGCACGCGTTGATCGCTGCCAACGTCATTACGGAATTAAGGGCCCGACTGAAGGGAAAGCCGTGCCTTCCCTACACCAGCGACCTGCGCGTTCGCGTCACGGGTCAGCGGCGCGCCGCTTACCCCGATGTCACGGTTATTTGCGGCAAGATCGAATATGACCCGGACGACAAGGCGGGGCACACGGTCCTTAACCCGCGCTTGATCGTGGAGGTTCTTTCCCCGTCCACGGAGGCCTACGATCGCGGCGACAAATTTGCCGCGTATCGTGAAGTTCCGTCGCTTGCCGAATACGTGCTCATCTCGCACGCGGAGCCGCGCATCGAGACGTTCCTTCGACAGGTGGACGGAACCTGGGCGTTTTCGTCCTCTTCGGGAAACGATTCGAAGGCGATTCTGCGATCGCTGCAAATCGAGTTGCCGCTGGCCGAGGTCTACGCCGATGTCGAGTTTCCGCCGCCGGCGCATCAGGTGGTATAATCGGGCGTATGACGAAACTGATGGAAAAAGCCATCGAAGCGCTTCGCTCGCTTCCGGAAGAGACGCAGGATGCGGTCGCCGGCTCGCTCCTCTGGCAACTGGAGGACGATCGCAGGTGGGAGCAGACCACTGAGAGATATGCGGAGCAAGTCGACAAGCTCGTGGTGGACGTGCTTGAAGCGGATCGGCGTGGCGAGACGGAGCCGCTTGATCCGGACAGACTGTGATTTCCAGGCTCCACCCGAGCTTCCGTCGCGATTTCGCTCGGCTCCCTCCACGAATTCAGCGCCGGACACGCAAAGCCTACGCGCAGTTTGTCACAGATCCCAGTTATTCGGGGCTGGAATTCAAGCGGTTGGGAACCCGGCATCCCTTATGGTCCGTACGGATCACCGACAGCTACCGTGCCGTCGGTGTCCGTCAACTGGATCGGGTCACATGGTTCTTCGTCGGCACGCACGCCGAATACGACAAGCTGCTGTCGCGATACCGATGACGAAAGTTTCCCCATTCGTCGAGACCGGCGACCAGCCGAAGCAGCAGACCATCCACCACGACCTCCCGCCGCCGGCGCATCAGGTGCAATAGTCTATTAGCGACGACCGGCCCGCGATCGGAACAACGCCACGATGAGCAAGCTCCACACGGCCGTAAGCACTGCCATGACGCAGCGAACGGCGAAGATTTCGGTTCCTCCGAGAAACGTGTTCATGTCAACAGGCGGACGGTATGGCATCCGTTGCAGTTCGAAGAGCAGCCATTGCACCGCCGGAATCAGGAGGACGAAAGTCCAGAGCATTACGCGGGCGGGCGATGGCGGCGTCGGTCGCCGGTAGTCGAGCGGCCGGGGGCTTTGATTCTGCATACGGGTGACATTGTATTCGGGGGACAAGACATGGATGGTACACTCTCCGCCATGAGCCTGCCCGTTGAACGTCGCCACTACACGGTCGAGGAGTACCTCCGGCTCGAGCGCGACGCGATCGAGCGACACGAGTTTCGCGACGGCGAGATCATCGCGATGTCCGGCGGGTCCGTCGTCCACAGCCAGATCATTTCCAACTGTAACGGTGAAATCAGGAGCAGGTTGAAAGGCAAACCCTGCCGCGCCTACGACAGCAATCTGCGTGTGCGCATCGCCCGAAAGCGGCTCTACAGCTATCCCGACGTGACCGTCATCTGCGGCGAGCCGATTATCGACCCCGAGGATCGCGCGGGAGAAACGGTGACCAACCCGCAGTTGATCGTCGAGGTTCTCTCGCCGTCCAGCGAAGCGTTCGATCGCAAGACGAAGTTCGATCGATATCGGGATCTCGAGTCTTTTCGCGAGTACGTGCTGGTTTCCCAGGAGATGCCGCGCGTCGAGACATACTTCCGTCAGCATGATGGCAGTTGGGCATTTGACGTCGCCGGCGGTGTCGAGTCGGTTTGCCGTCTGCGCTCGATCCGGATTGACCTCCCCTTGGTAGAGGTCTACGCCGGGGTGACGTTCCCGCCTGCGGTTGAGCCGCAAGAAGAATCACGGTAACTGCCCTCCGGCGGCTCTCCTCTCCGTTGAGTTCGCTTGGGAAGGATTAATCCCCAAATCCAGATGCGCGGATGCGTTTTTTCCTGCATTGTCCATTCAAGCCCACCCCTCCACGCTGTCCCCTGCACGGCACAACTGGTGTTCAGTTCTTGCCGGCTGCGCATCGCACATCGTCTCCTACTTTGTCTCCTACTTTTTGGAGGTGGATCATGCATCGAAGAACCGTTGAATCGCTGGAACGCCGCGTCCTGCTCTCCTCGTACCTTATCGACACAACCTCGGACGACGCCAACGATGCCGCCGGCGTGAGCGACGGCTCCGTCAGCCTGCGCGAGGCGATCGTCGCGTCGAGCACGAATGCATCATTCGGTGACGCCGTCGCCGGCTCGGGCACAGGCGATGTGATTCGCTTCGCGTCCTCGCTGGCCGGCTCAACGATCACGCTGGGCAACGGCGTGCTGGAGATCACCGACGACCTTGTCATCGACGGGCAGACGCGCGGACTGACAATCGACGCCGGGAATGACAGCCGCATCTTCGGCATCGACACCGAGCAGCACGTCAGCATCGCCGCGCTGCGGCTGGTCAACGGAGACGCCGACGACGCCGGCGGGGCGATCTCGCTGCGCGGCGGCGGCACCACGGACCTGCGCGGCATGTTCATCGGGCAGAGCACCGCCGGCGCCGCAGGCGGGGGCGCGATCTACAACGCCGATCACGACTTGACGATTCGCAAGTCGGTTCTCACCGAAAACATCGCCGATGGCGCGTCCGGCAGCGGGGGCGCGATCCTCAGCGACGACGGCGCCGTCCGCATCCTCCGGTCGCGCCTTGATGGAAACGTCGCCAACCGCGCGGGCGGGGCGATCGAAATCGTCAACGGCGAGCTGCATCTCGATTCCGCCGGGTTGATCACCAACGTCGCCGGGCCCGACGGCAGCGCCGCCCCGGGCAACGGCGGCGGCATCCACGTGACCGGGGCGGGCGTTCACGTCTCGCTGTTCAACACGCTTGTCGAAAACAACCGCGCCGCGCTCGAAGGCGGCGGACTGTGGAACGCGGCGGGCAGCACGATGGAAGTCCTCAAGAGCAAAATTGCCGGCAACCGCGCCTCCGGCGCCGGCGCGGACGAGGGCGGGGGCGCGATCTATAACGACGGGGGGGACGTGCTCGTCGCCAACACGCTCATCGACGGCAACGTCGCCGACGGCGCCGCCGGCAGCGGGGGCGGCATCCTCTCCGTCGACGGACACATCACCGTCAACAACTCCACCCTCAGCGCCAACCGCGCCAATCGCGCGGGCGGCGGCGTCGAGCTTGTCGCCGGTGACTTCGCCTTCCGCCGGTCGCTGCTCCTGCGCAACATCGCCGGCGTGTCCGGCAGCGCCAGCCCCGGCAACGGCGGCGGATTCCACGGGACCGCCGACGCAGACGTCCGCATCGACAGCTCCATCGTTCGCGGCAACTCCGCCGCACTCGAAGGCGGCGGGCTGTGGAACTCGGCCACGGGCACGTTGGACGTGATCAGCAGCGACATCGACCGCAACACCGCCTCCGGCGACGCGGCCGACAACGGGGGCGGGGGCATCTACAACGACGGCGGGGACGTGCTCGTCGTCAACTCGCTCGTCCGCCGCAACACCGCCACAGGCGCCGCCGGCAGCGGGGGGGGGATCCTCTCCGTCGATGGTGAAGTCGCCGTCACCCGGTCCGTCCTCAGCGATAACGTCGCCAACCGCGCGGGCGGCGCGGTCGAGATCGTCGCCGGCGACCTGGAGATCGTTTCCTCGGGCATGACGGCCAACGTCGCCGGCCCCAGCGGCAGCGCAAGCCCCGGCAACGGCGGCGCGGTCCACGTCACCGCCCAGGCGGACGTGACCGTCTTCAACACCCTCGTTCAGCGCAACCGCGCCGCGCTCGAGGGCGGCGGGCTTTGGAGCTCGGCTGACACCATCATGCACATCGAGCGCAGCAAGATCGATCAGAACGTCGCCTCCGGCAACGCCGCGGACGACGGCGGGGGCGGCATCTTCAACAACGGCGGCGACGTCCACGTCCTCAACACGCTGATCGACGACAACCTCGCCGACGGCACGGCCGGCAGCGGGGGGGGCATCTTCTCCGTCGACGGGGAAATCACCGTCACCGACTCCACCATCAGCGATAACGTTGCCAACCGCGCGGGCGGGGGCGTCGAGGTCATCACCGGCAACCTCAAGCTCACCCGCGCGTTCCTCGATGGGAACGCCACCGGTACGTCCGGCGCCGGTCCCGGCAACGGCGGCGGGATCCACGTCACGGGGATGGAAGCGCTCGTGGAAGTCATCGACAGCACCGTCCGCAACAACTTCGCCGAGCTCGAAGGCGGCGGGCTGTGGAACGCGGCCGGCAGCACCCTGCACGTCCGCGACAGTCTGATCCACAACAATCAAGCCGCGGGCGACGGCGGCGGAATCTTCAACAACAGAGGAACCGTCCACGTTTCCGACACCACCATCCGCGACAACGACGCCGACGGGGACGGCGGCGGCGCTTACAACGACGGGTCGCTCGTCCTCACGCGCAGCAGCGTGAGGAACAACTCCGCCGACGACGGCGGCGGGATCTTCACCGACGAGGACGCCCTCACCACCCTCATCGCCAGCACCGTTACCGGGAACTCTCCCGACAACTTCGCCGGGCCGGGAACGGTCGCTTAGCCGCGCCCGAGGATCGGTCTCGAAATGAGTCGTAACACCCGCCGCCGCCGTCGTGAACCGACGGCGGCGGCGTCGTTGTTTTCCCACCCGTCGGTGATACTCAGTATGCGCTCCAACCATCGCTTTCGTCGCGGCGGGGGGGGGCGGG
>JBBSLV010000102.1:0-10551 GCA_038233535.1 Tepidisphaerales bacterium
ACATATCCTTCGGCGAATGGACAGCAGAGGATCAACGGTTGCTAGGGGGGTGCCTGCCATGAGGTCCCGCCACATCTCGTAATGTCCGGACTTAAGAGCCGTAACCGCCGCAACGGCAGTCGTGATGACCATTCGCATCAGCACGCCCTGCTGCACGTCGTTGAACAGGAGACCATGCTGCTCTTTAAGTCGCCCGATCACGTTCTGGGCGGACCGCTGAATGTGGACTCCGAGCGTATCCTCCGTCTGCCGAAGCCAAGAAATCGCATCTTGAGCGTCCATCTGCTCGATGACCACCGCCGCCTCATGCATGCACGCCCCGTCAACGACACCGTCTGAAAACGTCATGTGAACCTCCGTGTCCCCTACCATATCGTTTCGCTTTGCTTTGTAAAGCATCATACTTTGTTGCTCCTCGCGGTTACCTTGGCTGTAATGCGGGTTATGGCGAAGAAGGTGAACTTGAACTGCTATATCGAACCTAGCGTCGCCGACCGATTTCGCGAGACCGCCGCTCACTACGACGGAAGAATCGGAGACTGCCTGTCCGCGGCTATATTGCTATTTCTCGAGGCGACCCCTCAGGAGCAGGCGGAAGCGATGAAGCGAGTTTACGCCGCCAGCCTCACGGGCAATGTGAAATCCATGTTGGACGAGATCCGGGCAGAACAGACACGTAAGGCGTTGAAAGAGTCCGATCCCAAGCATCGTAAAGGGTCATAGGATCCTGTTGCCAAGACCGCTAGGCGATCGGCCGGTTTGTGCCCCCGCACGCTTTCGTGGGGTTAGCAGCTGTCGAAGAGGAGCAAGCACGCCACGTTGCCGAGAGGGAACAGCGGGAGTCGCCTCCGGGCCCCCCATAGGAAGGCGAGCTCGAGACCCTGCTAGTTGGGGCCGGTTCGCGACGTGGTCTGTAGCGGCGTGATAGTCCGAAGCTCCCTGGCGGCTTGTCCGCGTTGGGCCTTGTGGAACCATCCACGCGTCATCACCGCAGGAGGTCGTCGGGCGCTCTTTGCCAAGTGCATCCGGTGACAGCAAGGGGTGGCCGCTACACCGGCCGTAGGTACGCGACGCGCGGCGTTGCGCCAAGCGATGAACGGACGAACGCCGCCGCCGCCGCCGCCGCGAGGCCCCTGTTTCTCGCTGCAGGACGCGAGCTCACCCAGCACGCGTGTCGCAAGCGACGCGCCGGTGGCTTCCGCCGCGCTGGCGCATTCGGCAGCGCAGTGTTTTCCGGCGACCAAAAAAATGTGTCGGGATAATGCCGTTCACGGATCCACCGCCGGGGGGGGTGTTTGGGATCCGGCCGAGTCCCCCCCACCGCCAACCCTACAGGGCAGGGCGGGACGCACGAGGCACGCGGCCCTTCCCCGAAGCGATGCCCCCGGGGGGGCCGTCGCGGCGGATACTCGGACCCTTCCGGCCGGGGGCCGGTTCGAAAAAAAATCCCGGGAGCGGGCCGCCACTGTTTCTCTACGCGACGTATTTCCTGACGGCCCCAAGGGAGAGGCACTGACCTAACCCTGCGCGTACCCCCGCGTCTCGCCTTCCTCCAGCCCGTGTGCCAAGTTCATATCCGGCTCATAGATCAGCAGACGACCGCCCGCCAAGTCGGTAGCTGGTCGCTTCTGCGGATGATGCAATGCGATGTACCGCGCCCGAGCGACAGATCCGACCACGGCACTTCGTCCATCTTCAAGCGGGTGCGGTCGCAGCGCCACTGTCCGCAGGTGGTTAAACCGGCGACGACCAGCCGACCGCTGGCGTCGAGCGTCATCCGCAGCGGCAGGTTGCCGCCGCCGAAGTCCACCGTGCGGTAGCCTGATAGGTGAAGTACCACCTGTACCACTTCCCGTTTTTATTTGGCGGGTTCTGGGTGAATCGTTATGAGTTTTTTACACTACGAAGTCATCTCGTGTTGTGGAATCATCTGTTGTCGCGTTCATCTTTCTGGAATCAGCCTCCAGTTCATCCACAACAGATTTCAAATTCATGCCTGCGGCGCGTGCGAACGCTGCCATGTCGGGATGTTCGGCGTGACCTCTTCGGCAGCGGGCGGCACCGTCTTCACGGTCCGCCTCCCGCGCCGCGCTGCGAGTCGCTAGACATTTTTCGAAAGGTGCCGAAGGGTGCTGCATGTTGGAATACAATCTCACGCGGCGCGAGCAGCAGATCGTCGTTTGGATTGCCCGACCCGTCGCAGTAATCCAAGGGCGTCTCGATGCGGGGCTGGTCGATCGTGCCGCGGAGACGGGCGCGGCGGAAATGTGGCGACTTGAGTCGCAGCGCAGGCACGTAAGCGACGGTTGCACTGCAAGAACAACTGAAGCCTCGAAACGTGCGGAAGGAAGGCCGCGATGACGCGAGAACCACTTGTTGAGGGTATTCAGGACTATGCCCTTGACATCGTCGATACGGTGCGCGAACCGCTGTTGATCCTCGATACGACGCTGCGCGTTCGGTCCGCCAACCGCGCCTTCTACCAAACTTTTCAGGTCTCGCCCGAGGAGACCGTGGACCGGCTGATCTATGAACTGGGCAACGGCCAGTGGGACACCCCCGACCTGCGCACCCTGCTGGAGGATATTGTCCCCAAGAGTTCCGTCTTCAACGATTTCGAACTCGAGCACACCTTCCCGGTCATCGGCCGCAGGGTGATGCTGCTCAACGCCCGCAAGCTTCAGGCGGGCCGCCACGGGGAGCTGCTGGTGCTGGCGATGGAAGACGTGACCGCGCGCAAGCGCGCGGAAGAAGAACTGCTCAAAGCCGGAGCATTGCAAAACGCCATTTTCAACAGCGCCAACTTCTCAAGCATCGCCACCGACGAAAAAGGCGTCATTCAAATCTTTAACGTCGGCGCCGAGCGCATGCTGGGCTATACGGCTGCCGAAGTAATGAACAAGATCACACCGGCGGATATTTCCGATCCGCAGGAGGTGATCGCGCGTGCCGCGGCGTTGAGCCTGGAACTCGCCACCCCGATCACGCCGGGATTTGAGGCGCTGGTCTTCAAGGCCGCACGCGGGATCGAGGACATCTACGAACTGACCTACATCCGCAAGGACGGCAGCCGTTTCCCGGCAGTCGTCTCGGTCACGGCGCTGCGCGATGATCAAAACGCCATCATCGGTTATCTGTTGATCGGCACTGACAATACCGCTCGAAAGCAGGCGGAGGAGGCGTTGCTCAAGGCAGGCGCCTTGCAGAGCGCGATTTTCAACAGCGCCAATTTCTCCAGCATCGCCACCGACGAAAAGGGCGTCATTCAGATCTTCAACGTCGGTGCCGAGCGGATGCTTGGCTACACCGGCGCCGAAGTAATGAATAAGATCACCCCGGCAGATATTTCCGATCCGCAGGAGGTGGTCGCGCGCGCCAAGGCCTTGAGCGTCGAGATCGGAACGACCATTACGCCCGGGTTTGAGGCGCTGGTATTCAAGGCCTCTCGCGGGATCGAAGACATTTATGAACTGACCTACATCCGCAAGGATGGCAGCCGCTTTCCGGCCATCGTGTCGGTGACGGCGCTCCGCGACGCCCAAGGCGGCATCATCGGTTATCTGCTGATCGGCACGGACAACACCGCGCGTCAACAGGTCGAAGCCGAACGAATGCTGCTCGATCAGCGCGTGCGCGATCAGCAGTTCTATACGCGCTCGCTGATTGAATCGAACATCGACGCCCTGATCACCACCGACCCGCGTGGCATCATCACCGATGTGAACAAGCAGATGGAGGCGCTCGCCGGATGCACGCGCGACGAGCTGATCGGCGCGCCGTTCAAGGACTACTTCACCGACCCGGAAAGAGCGGAGGCGGGCATCAAGCTGGTGCTCGGCGAAGGCAAGGTCACCGACTATGAGCTGACCGCCCGCGCCAGGGACGGGAAGGAAACGGTGGTGTCTTACAATGCGTCCACCTTTCACGACCGAGACCGGAAACTGCGGGGCGTATTCGCGGCCGCTCGCGATGTCACCGAACGCAAACGTTACGAGCAATCATTGCAGCAAGCCAACCGCGCCAAAAGCGTCTTCCTGGCCAACATGTCCCACGAAATCCGCACCCCGATGAACGCGATCCTCGGGTTCTCCCAGCTCATGCTTCGTGACCAGGACCTCACTCCGCAACAATGCCAGTACCTGGGAACCATCAATCGCAGCGGTGAGCATCTACTTGCCCTGATCAACGACATTCTGGAAATGTCCAAGATCGAGGCGGGCCGCACGACTCTCAACCCCTCCACGTTTGACCTGCCGGCGCTGCTCGACGACCTGGAGATGATGTTCCGCGTACGTACGAATGAGAAGAAGTTGTCCTTTTCGGTGGAGCTGATCGGTGACGACGTTCCGCAATACATCGTGGCTGACATCAACAAGCTGCGTCAGGTCCTCATTAACGTGCTGGGCAACGCCGTGAAATTCACCGAACAGGGCGGCGTCGGTGTGCGCGTGCTCGCGGACCGCAAGGGCGCTAAGGGGCCTTCTCTGCGGGTTGAGATCGAGGACACCGGCCCGGGGATTCCGCAGGACGAGCAGGACAGGTTGTTCCGCCATTTCGAGCAGACCAAGAGCGGGCAACAAACGGGAACCGGGACGGGGCTGGGACTGGCAATCAGCCGGGAGTTTGTTCGACTGATGGGAGGCGACATCACGCTTAGCAGCCAGGTCGGCAAAGGCAGCATCTTCGTCATCGACCTGCCATTGAAAGAAGGCGAGGCCCAGGCGGTTCAAGCAAAAGAAAAGCCTCGGCATGTTCTGAGGCTCCAACCTGGGCAGCCTGCGTGCCGCGTGCTCATTGCCGACGATATCGAGGATAACCGCCAACTCCTGGCCCAACTTCTGGCACCCGTCGGCTTCGAGGTCCGGCTCGCGATCAACGGAGCGGAAGCCGTGAAGCAATTCGAGGAATGGCACCCGTGCCTGATCCTGATGGATTTCCGCATGCCGGTGATGGACGGCCACGAGGCGATCCGCCGCATCCGCGCGATGGCCGGCGGCAAGGAACCCAGGATTATCGCCGTCACCGCCAGTGCCTTGGATGAGAACCGCCAGGAGTTGATGGAAATCGGCGCCGACGATTTCATCGGCAAGCCGTTCCGCGAAGCCGAGCTGTTTCACAAGATTCATACTCACGTGGGTGTGGAATACGAATACGCCGACGACTCAGCAGCCGCGCCCCCGGAGGAAGCGGCCGAGCTCACTCCCGAGTCGCTCGCGGGCTTGCCGCAGGAACTCATCGACCCGATGCGTGAAGCGGTTGTGACGGCGGACCTGGACCAGTTGCTCGCGAGGATTCAGGACGTTGAAGCCCGCGATCCGCGCGTTGCCCAAGGACTACGCCGCCTGGCCGAAGGCTTCCAATATCAGAAGCTGCTCGATCTCTTCAGCGCGGGGAGACGCGATTGAACCCGTTAACGCCTGACAGTGGTGCGTCGCAGCCCGCGAGCATCCTCATCGTCGACGACACCCCCGCCAATCTTCAGGTGCTGGCGGGCATGCTCAAGGACCGCGGGTATAAGGTTCGCCCCGTTCCGAGCGGGAAGCTGGCGCTGGTGGCGGCGGGACGCGATCCCCCAGACTTGATCCTCCTGGACATCAATATGCCGGAAATGAACGGCTACGAGGTGTGCGAGCACCTTAAGGCCGATGAGTTGCTTAAGGGCATTCCCATCATCTTCATCAGCGCGCTCACCGAGCAATTGGACAAGGTGAAGGCATTTGTCACCGGCGGGGTCGATTACATCACCAAGCCGTTTCAGATGGAGGAATTGCACGCGCGTGTCGAGACGCATCTGAAACTCCGTCGATTGCAGATCGAACTGGAGAAGACGAATGCACAACTCGAGAAGGCCAACGACCGGATGTCTCACGACCTCAAGGCGGCGGCAACGATACAGAGGACGTTTCTTCCCAGCCCGGCGACAAGGGTTCCCGGCGCTGAGTTCGCCTGGGGATACCAGCCCTGCGATGAACTGGCCGGCGATGGGCTGAATATCATTCCGCTCGGCGGCGGAAGCGTCGGCCTATACATCCTGGACGTCAGCGGGCACGGCGTCTCGGCGGCTCTGCTGTCGGTGACGCTCAGCCGTCTGCTCTCGCCGCCGACGGACCCTTCTTCAATCTTGATCCAGGACGGGAACCTCGTTGATCGGCTCGACATCACCCCGCCCGCCAAGGTTGCCAATCGCCTGAATGAGCTTTTCCCCTTCGACACGGCGACGCGGCAATTCGCAACGCTCATCTACGGGGTGCTGAACGTATCGACCGGGGACTTTCGCCATGTCTGTGCAGGCCACCCCGGGCCGTTGCATCTCCCCGTAAGCGGGCCTCCGGTGATCCTTGAACGTCCGGGGTTTCCAATCGGCCTTGCGGACGAGGCCTATGACGAACGAAATTTCCATCTCGCGCCGGGGGATCGATTATATTTCTACTCCGATGGCCTGCCGGAGGCGAGGAACTCCAGCGGCGATTATTTCGGAGACGCTCGGCTCCTGGAGGCGATCGGTCGAGGAAGGACCAAATCCCTTAAGGAGGGGATCGCCACGCTGCTGGAGGAGATCGCTCAGTGGCATGGAGGCGAGAGACCTAAAGACGACATCTCGATTCTGGCGGTCGAGCTCTCGGTCGCATCGAACCCGGGCAGTTAGTGACCGAGCATGGCCCGCCGGCGCCGCTTCTACGTCGCCGTCGATCGCTCCAGCGCCGTCGATCAGGCGTGCGCGGCATTCCACGGGCGAACGGGTAGAATCATCAAGCGCCTCACCGTGCGGGAAATCCTCGATAAGCGGCGCGTGCAAGAGATGTGATTGGAGAGACGCCTCATGCGGCTGGCCGACTTCATCCTGGCAAACGTCGAGCCCATCCTCGCGGAGTGGGAAACGTTCGCGCGCCGCATTTGGCCAAGCGCGTCGACCGGGGGACCGACCCGGCGACGCTGCGCGACCACGCCGAAGCCATCCTCCGCGCGGCGACGGCCATAGGTTTGCCGGCCAAAAATGCTTCGCATGGGAATCTCGCGCCGCCCACCGGAGCGCCGGCGAGTTCGGTCGTCGGCGTGCCGATCTGAAACGTCAAGAAATCATGAAGGTCCGCTTCGGCCGCTTCCTGAATTTGGTCGCGGATCGCAGCCAATCGCGCCGCCAACGAGGTTGCGCTATCCGTCCAAATTAAATTGAGCCGTTTGCCTTGGTCTCGCCCGACCGATTAGAACCCTGCATCCAATCAGATTCTTGCTCCTTTTCCCTTGACCTCTCGCTCGCGAAAGAGCGAAGACCACGCCCCCTAAACGAGGAGCCCGTGCCGCAGGCCGTCGAGCGACGCCTGCGGCACGGGTGTTTACAGGAGCGTCTTCATGCTAGCAGACCCTAACGGCGGCGCTGCCGCCCGTGGTACCGGTACGTCCACGTCGAAGCGCCCCTCCTCCTTCGCCTTGCGCAGCTCGTTCACCACTTGGTCGGCGACCGACGAGGGGCTGGAGTTGTCGCAGGAGTAGCGGCTGTATGAAGCGGCCAACGTCGGGATCGTGATCGCGACTAATCGGTTTCCGCCATCACCAAGGAATCCGGCGCCTGGTAATGCCGCTTCATGAGCTGTTCAACGAAGTCTCGGATTTCCGCCGCGGACATCTGTTCCAAGGCCACCAATTCGTCGGCGATGGCAAGGGGGAGATGCGCGCGCATGTTATAGCGTATTTCAGGGGGAAGCACCTCGCGGCGCAGGCCAAAGAAGCCCAGCAGCTCCCACTGGGTGCGGCACCACAAGAAGGCCGTGTGCGCCTCAACGATCAAATGCTGGCAAGTTACCAGTTGATCGGCGACGCACCGTCGCGCCAAGTGCTCGATCACGTAGTTCAGATCCCGATCGTCCTTCCGGTACTTGGCCTGAATTGGCCGTGCGTCCATGTCCATCCAGAGATCCGGCATCAGCTCACTGGCGCCAATCTCAAAGATCCCATCCCAGGCAGCTTCCGCGACCGGCGCGGCCAGGAAGTACACCGCCTGCTTCTCCAACTCCAAACGCTTGTCGTCTGCCGCCTGCACTGCAACCGATGTCAGGCCCAAAGCGAGCGCAAGGGCGAGAAGCTTCAAATCGGAAAGCACGGGACGCTCCTTTCAAACGGAATTGCAAAAGCGCCGCCGACAACCGGCGGGCATTCAAGACAATTTAAACTGTGTGCATGAAAGGAACATGAATCGCGATAAATTTCACGATTGAATTCTCAGCGAGGTCGTCAATCCCAGCGAAACACGCCTCCTTAGCGCGAAGTTCGGATTCGCTTTCTGCCTGAGAATATGTCAAGGGAAATGTTTCGAGCGATCCAATGTGGATCGCCCCGAAAGTAGCGCAGGTTCTTGTGTGTGGCGGAAAAAAAGATGCTGTGGAGAGTGAGTCCATCCTCGGGTGAAACGAAGCATCGGCGTAGCCCGCGAGCAAAGCTCCAGGACTACGCCGATGCTCCCACCGTTTTACTTTACCGAAGGCCCGCGCTATTTCGTTGAGTCGGCGGTCGGTGCGGGGATCCAGTACGTCTGACCAGCCGTGACTTGGTCGGGATTGGACTTCAAGCTGGGGTTGCTCTGGATGATCAGGTCGCGGTTGGCCGCGGTGTCGTCGCCGAGCAAGGTGAGGGCGAGCTTGGACACGGTGTCGCCGGCGACGGCGGTGTAGCGGAGCGAGCGACCGCCGCTGAGCCGCGCGACTTCGTCGGCGGTGGGCTGGGCGGTCGGGGCTTCGGCCGACGTTGCGTTCTGGTCGGCCGACAGACCGTTGGGAACTTCGATCCTGTAGCTCTTGCCGGCGATCAGGTGATCAGGGTTCTGCTGAAGCGACGTGTTCTCGTCAATGATCGCTTCACGATTCGCCTTCGTGTCGCCGCCCAAGAAATTGGCGGCGAGATTCCGGACGGTGTCGCCCGGCTGAGCCGTGTATCGGAGGTTCGGACCGGCGACATCAGCGGCCGGCACAACCGCGGGAGCGACGGGAGCAACGGTGGCGGCGACGGACGGCGCAACGACCGCTGCGGCGGGCGCGGCGTCGCGGGTCTGATCGTCCACGTCACCCGCGGCTGGAGCCTCTGATGACTCCAGCGAATACTTCTTCCCCGTGAGCACGCGATCCGGGTTCGACTGCAGCGACGCGCTCCCGGCGACGACCGCATCGCGGTTCGCTTTGGAGTCGGCCCCGAGCAAGGCGATGGCCAACTGCGAGATCGTGTCGCCGTAACGGGCGACGTACGTCGCGGCGCCGGACGCGTCGATGCTCACCATCGGCGCTGCCTCGCCTTGTGCGGGCGCGGAGGCGACCGGCGTCGGGACAACAACAGCGGCGACGGCGGGTGTCGCTGCGGTGCCAGGAGCCGGCTCGGCAGCACGCGCAGCAGCAGCAGGCGCAGCAACCGGCTCGGCGGCCGGTGAGACGATGGCCGGGGCGGCCGTCGGCGCCGCGGGGACGGCCGCAGCGGCCATGGGCAACGCGGCAACGTCGGTAGCGGGGGTACGATCCTGCACGACCCACACCATCGATCCCAGCAGGACCACGAGCGCGGCGGCAATCAAATTCAACCGGGACTTCATCATCAGCTCCATTGTGTTGCGTTGGCCGTTCGAGTTTCGCGGGAGCGATCGTGCCATCGTACAGGGTCCGAGAACTCAGCGGCTGTTAAGCTCATCGTCCCTCCACTCCCGAATGAATCAGTCATTTACCCATCGCCCAAACGCATTCCGGGGTGCCGTGATCGCGTGATCAAGGCACCCCGGAAGGGTTAACGCTGGGATGTTGAAGGCGGTGAACCGCTTACGCCGCGGGGACCGTCACGGTGCTGGCGTCGACGGTCACGGAGCCGTCCGTGTTAGAGCCACCGAGGAGCCGGCCGGTGACGTCGGAGCCGCTGTTCACCGTGATGCTCACGGCCGCCAGGATGTTGCCCTTGAAGATCGTGGTGGTGTCGAGCGTTGCCGACGTTCCGACCTGCCAGAACACGTTGCTCGCCTTGGCACCGCCCGCGAGAATCACCTGCGCACCGGGTCCGGTCGAGAGCGTCGAGCTCATCTTGAAGATGAAGATCGCGTTCTCATCGCCTTGTGCGTCAAGCGTCACGTTGTTCGCCGGGCCGGCGCCGGAGATCATCACCGAGGACGAGTTCGTATACAGGCCGGGCGTGAAGGTCAGCCCGCCCATGTTGCCGGGCAGCGTCTGTGACGTCACCGTGCGACTGACGGCATCGTTGTAAGCCTCCAGCAGATCGGTCTGGGCATCGATGATCGTCTGATTCGTGACGTGAACGTCGCCATCGATTTCGGACGGAGGGATGCCCTGGGCGGTGCCGGGGTTGAGGCCGACGTCGCCGACGATGCTGTTCCCCGTGCCGCTGATCGAAGCGGTCGCCATCACGGCAAACGGCGCGGCGCGGCCAAGGTTGATCGGGGCCTGAGCGATCTGTGTGCCGGTGGTGAAGCTCCAGACTTCGTCGTTCGCCAGCGCGTTGCCCGCCGAGTCTTCCACCCCGTTCGTCCCGCCGTTGACCGTGGCGGTGTAGGTGGTGTTCGGCGCGAGG
>JBBSLV010000103.1:0-10437 GCA_038233535.1 Tepidisphaerales bacterium
AAAGTTGGCGCGGTCGCGGGGGGCGTCGAAGCCGCGCGAATCGTTCGGTTAAGAAGCGCAGACCCTGCGTCGCGCAACGGCAAGACCTGCGCGGGTCGCGCGGACAGGCGCGAGGTCGGAATGCTCCGCCCGGGCAGTGAACTCCGAGCGGGGCGCTGGTGGCCGCGGGCGCGCAAAAGGACTTACGACAATCCCGCGGCGGTGAAGAACGTTTTGCCGCGCTTTTCGAGGCATTTCGCGGTCATGGAACTTCGTTGTGCGCGATTGTGGCCCGAATCGCGCACGAACAGGGGCTGGAACGAGGCGCACGGGGTGCGCCCGCTGGCTGCCCCGCCCAGGGAGCGGAGGAAGACGAACGCAGTGAACAACCATGAATATGAAACAAGATCCCGGCTCGGCCCGCTTTCCAGAAGTTTCCCAAGACGTCCCATTTCGACAAGCTTACCCCGCGCGAAACGAAGCCAATCGAAGCCAATGCGAAACGACCAAAAACCCGTGCCATGACGCAGAAACGAGGTTTTGGAGTGTTGCCGCGATGCGCCGGCGACGAAACGAAGCCAACGCGGGGAAACGATTACGACGCCGACGCAATTGCCGCAGGCGCCGGTTCGCGGATGCGCTTCAGCAACGCGGATCGTTCGGGGAAGGTCATGGGTTCGACGGTCAGCGTGAGTTCGCCGTCGGCGACTTGCACGGCCGTCAGCCGGACGGGAACAGCGCGGCCGTCGTCTTCGAAGGGGATGAAAAGCCCGGGCTCGCGCGGGCGGCGGGCCACGACATCGAACAGCAGCTTGCTCATGTGGGCGGCGACGGCGTCGCTGTTGGCGACCCCGTTGGGCGCGATCGTCGCGTTCTGCTGCCAGTCGGGCAGGCGACGCAGCAGCCCGTCGATCGCGCGATCGCGATGGGAGGCCCACATCATCTCGGGCATGGGCAAGCGACCGGCGCGGACGCTCTCCAGCGTCAGCAGGAGTTGGCCTTGATCGTTGATCCGGGGGAAGAAGTGGAAGCTGGCGACGGCGCCCAGATCGGTGAGGGCGCCGGCGAGGATGATCCGGTCCTTTTGCAGGATGACGATGGGGTCGGTGAGCGAATCGCGATACCGCTGGTCCCAGGTGTCCGACCACTTCTCGACGAACGCGTTGAGCTCGCGCCCCGTGAACGAGACGGTGAAGGTCTCGCGCGCGGGGGGCAAGTCCACCGACGACGCCGTCATCGTCGCGACGCCGTCGTTTGCCAGGAGCGAGCGATGCTCCCGCACCCACAGGTCGTTGGCCCACTCCTTGGTGCGGATGAGCTTCTTTTCGGCGCGGTCGGCGGCGGCGGCACGCTCTTCGGCGGAGAGCTGGGGCCGGCGGTAGTAATCCGGCGTGTCCTTAAACGCCCAATAGCTCAGCGCGGCCGCGACCGTGAGGACGAGGGCGACCGCGAGCAAACTGCGCTTGATCCACTTCCGACGACGCACGCGGGGGCGAGTGTACGGAATGGCCCGCACATCCGCTACGAACGGATTTCCGCGGGCGCAAAACCTGTCGCGGCGGCGCTTTTGGCGCTGCCGGATGCGGGGTGGGCGGTAGACTCGGATGCTGCCGCACAGGTTTCGCATGACCCAAACGAGCCTCCCATCCCCGCCCGCCCCTCACGCCGAGTACCGTCGGCGGGCGCGGCGCATTCGTGGGGTTTATGCGAGACAACCGGGGCTGCGGATGCGGGCGCTGCGCGATCTGGCTCACGCACACGATGTGCAACGGGTCGAAGTCGCGCCCGATCCGGTGATCGCGCTTCCCGCGGGCGCGGCGCATACGTTCGCCGAGGTCGTGCGCGAGCGGATGGACGGGCCTGTTCTGCGCTACTCGCACCGCACGCGACTCATTCAGGAAGCCGAAGAGCGGGGCATCGGGCGATTCGAGGCGAATCTCATCATCGCGGCGGTTCAGCATCGGCAACGCGCTTCACGGTGCGAGGTCGACCCGGCCGTGCCGCGCTCTACGTGGATGCCGATCGTCATCGGCTTCTGCGCGACGCAGTGCGCGGTTGTCATGGGCTTGTGGTGGTTGATCGGGTAGTCGCTCTCGCCCTTTCTCCCGCAACTTCGATTGGCGGTAGAGGGGAAGCGTCACCGTCCCGTCGGCACCGGCAGGTTGGCGACGAGTTGCTCGCACAGCGCGATCATGCGATCGAACTCGATCTCGTCGAACGGGCGGTCGGAAAAATCCAGGATCATGTGCGGGCCGTGAAGAAGCAACCCGACATCAGGCGGGAGCAGCGCGCGGGCGCGCGATTTCGAGAGCTTGCGCGCCGGCGCCGAATCGGTGCCGAAGACGACGAAGCGCTGCGTCTCGCCCATCAGCGGGAAACTCGTCAGCGAGAACAGGTCGAGCAGGCTCGATGGCGCCGGCGCCGGACGCAACCCCGTCGGTTGCCACGGCGACTCGATCTGCCGCACGAGCACGTGCCAGCGCTTCGGCTGCCCGGCGCTCGACGTTTCCCCGATCCCCTCCAGCCGCATCAGGTTTGACGTGCCGTCTGAGACGCACACCTGCGACAGGAGCCGCATGTCCTTCAGCGCGTCCAACGGCGGGGGGACCGAGCAATCTCTCACGCTCGCGCGGAACCCCCGGGCGCGGGCCCAGTCGGAAATCGACAACCACGGCCGGCTGTGCGTCCACCGGCGGACGAGCGCGACGAACATCAGGACCGATAACCCCAACACCACGATCAGCACGATCAAGGCCGTCCACGGCGGGGACAAGGGCGGAACGGTGTTTGCTCCGATGGTCATGCGTAGGGGCATCTTATCGGGTGTCGCGCGCCGCCGCGCGATTTCGTATCTGTGGCCGGAGAAATCGATGCATTCGGTCGATGAACAACTCGCCATGCCGGATTACTCGCCCATCGTCGAGCAGATGAAGTCGCGCTACGGCTTGCGCGTCCGCAAGTGGCGCAAGACAATGAGCGGCTGCGCGTGGCGCGTGTATTATCACGACGGGCGGGTGATCAACTGGATCGAGTCGCCCGTCCCGCGCACCCCGATCAGCCTGGCGATCTTCCTGCACGAAGTCGGGCATCACGTGATCGGCTTCCACACGTACAAGCGGCGGTGTGAAGAGGAGTATCACGCATGGATCTGGGCGATCGCGCAGATGCGTCTGCATGGAGTCGAGCCGGACGAGAAGGTGCATCGTCGATTCCGGGCGTCGATGCGGTACGCGGTGGGCAAGGCGATGCGCCGCGGGATCCGTGCACTTCCCGAATCGCTCCAGCAGTTCGCCGCGGCGGCGTAGGGAAGAATGCCCCCCTCTGTTTTCCGTCACCCACTGCCTGCGGCAACAAAGAAGCCCAAGGCTCAAGCCCTGGGCTTCTCTGTTGAATCGAGATGATGACGTGCAGTCGCGTTAATCCGCGCTCTCGTGCTCGATCGCCGCGTGCTGGGGGACGGTCTTCGTGCGTAGCACGCCTTCCTCCATCACGTTGCGGATCTTGATCAGCGCCTTGTTCTGGATCTGGCGCACCCGCTCCTTCGTCACGCCGATGATCTTGCCGACCTCTTCCAGCGTCAACGGGTTCTCTTCCTGCTGCTCCCAGTTGAAGCGTCGGCGGATCACCGTCTGCTCGACGTCGCTCAGCTCGGCGAGGTTGCGGTCGACGATCTGCTTCAGCTCGTCCACGCAGTCCTCCTCGACCATGTCGCGCTTGCGGTCGGACCAGTCGCTCTTCTCCAGGTCCGGCTCGAACTCGACCGGGAACCGGCTCCTGTGCCGGCTCGACTTCATCGACGTCCGGCTGAACGCCTTGAGGATCGCCCGGCAGGCGTAGGTGCTGAACTTGAAGCCGCGATCGACGTTGAACTTGTCAACCGCCCGCAGCAACGCCATGTTGCCCTCGCTGACGATCTCGGCGAAATCCACGTCGCCCAGCCGCGTGCGCTTGGCCATCGCCAGCACCAGCGCGAGGTTCGTGCGGACGAGGTATTCGCGGAAGTGCTCGAAGCGCCGGTGCCACTCGAGGAAATCCTCGGCCCGCTCCTTGTCGATTCCGTCCTTCAGCAGCTTCTTCTGGAGCTTCTGGAGGCGGCACTTGCTGTAGTTGAACCGGAGAAACATCAGCTTCTCTTCCGGCCCCTTCATGAGCTGCGGCGTGCCCTTGAGCTGGTCGGCGATCTCCTCGCGGGTCGGCTGATACCAGCTGGTCAATGGAAGCGACGGCTCGACCTCGAAGTCGAACAACTGCTTCTCGATGCCCCGCTGCTTGAAGATGGGGCTGTCCATGAAGGCATAGTTCTCGGCAAGCAGCGCCTCGACGCGCGCACGCATCGCGCGGGGGACGCGCCCGTTGGAGCGTAAAACGATCTTCGGCTTCTCCATCACTGCGGTGGCCATGGGCGGCCTCCTTCTTTTCTTTCAGGCGGACGTAAAATTCCTGTTTCGACGACTATTGTACGCGACAAATGCTTCGGCAGAAATAGTACGCCGAACGCACGCCCCCGTTCATCGCTTTAACTCACGAGAAGGAAGAAAGTTGCGGCAGGTTTCAAATCCTCCGCAAGGCTCGCGGCAAACTGGACATCTATTTTTTGACTGAGCCAGCCCGTTCCTGACCGCAAAATCGCTGCCGCAACCTTCATTTCCAATATCGGAAGCGCGAACATGGATAGAATGTTCCCTCACCCCCCACCCGGGACCGGAGCCCCCCGTGATGCGCAACCTCTGCTTTGGCGGTAGTTTCAATCCGATTCACAACGGGCACCTCGTCTGCGGCCAAGCGGTCGCGGGTGTAATGGACGCCACCAGGCTCGTGCTTATTCCCAGTGCAACTTCGCCGCACAAGCTCGGACATGCCGACATGGCAGCCCCCGACGACAGACTGGCCATGTGCAGGCTTGCGGCGGCGGGCACGGAGCTGTTCGAGGTCGACGACTCAGAACTCCGTCGCGGCGCCCCCAGCTATACCATCGAGACAATCCGCACACTCCGACGCGAAAGAGGCTGGGACGAGGTGAATTGGCTGATCGGCGCCGATCAGGTCGCCGCCCTGCCGCGCTGGCGGGAGCCGACGGCGCTGCTGCGCGAGGTGAATTTCATCATTATGGCCCGTCCCGGCTGGTCATTTGACTGGCACACGCTGCCCCCGGAACTGCGCGTGTTGCAGAGCCATGTCGTGGAGGCCCCTTTGGTCGACATCAGTGCCACCGACATCCGCCGCCGCGTCCGTGCGGGCGAGCCCATCGACCACCTCACCCCCCCCGCCGTCGCCAAATACATCCGCGCGCACAGTCTCTACCGGCGGTAATCCTTCAAAATTCGATACATTGGCGCAAAAATTGCGCCGATATTGCCCGTAGGCAGGATCGTCCCTGCGGCGTTTAATGCAGATGATCATGAGAGGGCGTTGCACTCTGTTGCTGCGTGACGTTCAAAATGGCAAGGATTCTTATTGTTGACGACAACCCGGACGCCGCACGCGCACTGATGCGGCTGGTGCAGCGCCTGGGGCATGACGTTGCCTGCGCCGCCGACGGCCCCAGCGCGCTGGGCACGATCCGCACGTCCCCGCCGGACCTGGTCATCCTCGACGTCATGATGCCGCAGATGGACGGGCCGGAGGTGCTTGCCCGGATCAAGGAGGACGAGGCGACGGCGGACGTGAGGGTGGTGATGTTCAGCGCCGTTCGCGACGTCGAGACCATTCAGCTCGCGCGCCGTCGCGGCGCGGCGGACTTCTGGCTGAAGGGATCTTTTGAGTTCAACCAGCTCGGTCCCCGCATCGCCGCCTTGCTCGCCTCGTGTTCCGGCTGGATTCCATCGGAATCGACGGACGGCGCGAGCGACCTGCCGGCCTAATGCGTCCGATCAGGTCGGCGTGGGGGCGCCGCGACGGTTCGACGCCACGACGGTATCGCCGTCGGTGCAGTCGTGGATCGCCTGAATCACGTCGTCGAATCGCACGGGCTTGTTGAGGTGAACGCAGAAGCCTGCGTCGGCGGCGCGCTGCTTGTCGCGCGGGGCGACGTATCCCGACAACGCGATGCCCGGCGCCCCGTGCAGCGCCTTCACGGCTGCCATCAGGTCGAACCCGCTGCCGTCGGGCAGTTCGATGTCGCTGATCAACAGGTCCACGCGCCCGCCCGCCGTGACCAATGCCAGCCCCCCCGGCGACGGTCTTGCCGGTCAGAACCTCATGCCCTTCCCGCGCCAGCAGCCGGCGCAGGACGTTCAGCGTGTGCGGGTCATCGTCGACCACGAGAATGCGCAACGGATTCACAATGCCCGCAACTTCCGCCCGGTTTGCCGGGCACTTATTCGGTTGTTTCGTTTCTGAGAGGTAGCCCGCGCGGGAGTCTACCAGATTCCGCCGGGCAAAGCGATGCGACGCGTTATGGGGCTCGTGCGGAAACGCCCGCGATTTTGTCCGGACGCACAAGTTCCGTTACATAGGGCCGCAGCCGTTTCACCCCAGACATGCACCCATGTTGAACCATTATGACATCGCGTACTACCTCGGCTTGGGCGCGAGCGCGCCGTACTGGCTGCTCAAGCCGTCGGCGAGGCGAAAAGTGCTGACGGCGCTGGCGCAGCGCAACGGCCACGTCGCGCAGCGCGACCGCGCGAACCCGGCGATCCTGATCCATGCCGTCAGTCTCGGCGAAATGAACGCCACGCGCTCGCTCGTCGCCCTGCTTCAGCGCGAGCGCCCTGACCTTCACTTCGTCATCTCCACCACCACCGCAACCGGCTACGAGCGCGGCCGCGAGCTGTACGGCGTGAACCCCGCCGTCACGCTTATCCGCTTCCCGCTCGATTTCACCGGTTCCATCGAGCGCGTGCTCGACGCGATCCACGTGTCGCTCGTCGTGCTGATGGAAGGCGAGATCTGGCCGAACTTTCTGAAAGCGTGCGAGAAGCGTGCTATCCGCGTGCTGCTGGTCAACGCGCGCCTCACGAGCAGCGCATACAAACGCTACAAGCTTGTACGCCCCGTCACCGCCGGGATGCTGCGCCGGCTGCACGGGATCGCGGCGCAGGACCATACGTACGCGAAGATGTACGTCGAACTCGGCGCCCCGCCCGGACGCGTCGTCGTCAGCGGCACGATGAAATTCGACACGGCCATCACCATCGGCGGCGTGCCGGGATCAAGCTCGCTGGCGCACGAGATGGGCCTCGACCGAAATGCACACCGCATCTGGGTGTGCGGC
Organism: Tepidisphaerales bacterium; assembly: GCA_038233535.1. Classification (GTDB taxonomy): domain Bacteria; phylum Planctomycetota; class Phycisphaerae; order Tepidisphaerales; family Tepidisphaeraceae; genus DASYWJ01. The sequence goes on from JBBSLV010000103.1 coordinate 7,196, forward strand.
TCAACCGGCGAGGGCGAGGAGGACATCATCCTCCGCGTCTACCGCGCGCAGCTGATGAACCACCCGGCGCTGCGCCTCGTGATCGTCCCGCGGCACCCGCAGCGCTTCGACGCCGTCGCGCAGCTCATCGCGTCGCACCGGTTCGAGGTGATTCGCCGCTCCCAGCGCCGCCGCGCCGATATGAACGCCCCCATCCCGCCCGTCTACCTCGGGGATTCGATGGGCGAGCTGCGCAAGTTCTATTACATGGCCGAGGTCGCGTTTGTCGGCCGGTCGCTCGTGGACTTAGGCCCCCGCCAGAACGGCAGCGACATGATCGAGCCCGCTGCCCTGTCCAAGCCCATCATCGTCGGGCCGCACACCGGCAACTTCGCCGAAGCAATGCGGAAGTTCACCGAGGCCGGCGCCATCAGCGTGGCAAGCGACGAGGAGCAACTGGGCGCGACGCTGAACCTCCTGCTGAGCAACCTCGCCGACGCCCGCGAGATGGGCAGGCGGGCGCTGGGCGTCGTCATGAATAACCAGGGCGCCACCCTCCGCAACGCGGAGGTGATCCTCGGGCAACTCCAGCTCACCAACCCCCCGCCGGTGAAAGTCGATCGCCCGATGACGCCGAGTCAGCAACCCTCTTCCGGCCAGTCAACTTCATGACGTCCCGGTCATCCTGAAGAACGTGAGTGGCAAAACGTCACTCGGATTGGCAATGTTGCACGAGCGCGAGGTTGCCGGTAATCCGACAGCGTGAAGATCGCGTTGGTCATCCTCCACGCCGACCCCGCTCGCGGGGGGGCGGAGCGGTACACCATTGATTTAGCCGCGGCGCTGGCGCGGCGCGACCACGCGGTGTCGCTGCTGGCGTCGAGCTTCGCGGCACCGATCGCGGGCGTTGCGCAGACAACGATCGACGCCGGGGGATTCACGCGCGCCGGCCGTTACCGCGGGTTTCTCCAAGCGCTGGACGCGCATCTCTCGGGCACGCCGTACGACGTCGTCCATGCGATGCTGCCGGTGAACCGCTGCAACGTCTACCACCCCCCCGCCGGGATCGCCGTCGCGGCGGAGCGGAAGTGGACCATCCACTTCAACCCCCGCCGCAAGCGCATGGCGGGGGTCGAGCGGGCACTGCTCACGGGGAAGAATCCACCGATCACCATCGCGCTGTCGGAGTACGTGAAGCGGTCGATTCAAGAACACTATCCGCTGCACGACGAGCGATTGGCGACGCTGTTCAACGCGGTGAATCTCGAACGGTTTCAGCCCGACACGCGACCAAACGATGACGCGGTGAATGCACTCTTCATCGGCCAGGACTTTCAACGAAAGGGATTGCTGTCCACGATCACGGCGCTTGCGCATGTTCGGTGGAATCCGCCTCGCGATCGACTGCGGCTGACAGTAATCGGGAAAGAGAAGGCAACGGGATATGAGGCATGGGCACAAGAGTGCAAGGTCTCAGACCTAGTAGTGTTTGGCGGGACCACCGATGACCCTCGTTCGATTTATGCAAAAGCCGATTTCTTCGTCCTCCCCACGAAACACGACCCGTGCAGCCTCGTCGTGCTCGAGGCCCTGGCGATGGGCTTGCCGGTCATCTCGACCGTCTTCAACGGCGCCACCGAGATCATGACCGACGGCGTGCATGGCTACGTGCTGAAAGACCCGACCGACGTCGGCGCCCTGGCCGATGCGATGCGCAAGCTGCTCGACACCGAACGAAGGCGCGCGATGAGCGAAGCATGTTTGGCGCTGCGCCCGAAACTCTCCTACGAGCACCACCTCGACGAGCTGATGAAGATTTACAACCGCGTCCTGGCGAGGCCGCTTTAGCGGCTGGGTTCCCTCGTCCCACCCCCGCGCATCGCCGCCTCCAACCCACGCTGCGCCGGAACGAGGTCCGGGTTGATCGCGAGCGCCGCGCGGAACGCCGCAGTCGCTTCCTCCACCTGACCGAGCCGGAGAAACGTCGCACCCAGATTCACGTGCGCCTCCGCGCGGCGGGGATCGATGCGGATCACCTGCGAGTAATGCACGAGCGCGTCAGGCAACCGCCCGCGCGCGAGCAGCACGTTCGCGAGGTTGTAATGCGCATCGGCGTAGTCCAACCGGTTCGCCACGGCCAACTGGTAATGGCGGATCGCCTCGTCCAGCCGCTGCCGGCGCTCCGCGATCACGCCGAGGTTGTAGTGTGCCTCGGCGTAGTCCCGCTTCAGCGCGATCGCCTTCTCATACTGCGCGATCGCTTCATCCAGCTGCCCGCGCTGGCGGTACACGTTGCCGCGGCTGAAGTAGCCCTGCGGGAAATTCGGATCCAATCGGATCGCTTCGTCGAAGCGGCGGAGGGCGCCGTCGTAATCGCCGCGCACGCTCAGTCCGATGCCGACGTTCCAGTGCGGCTCGGGGAGGTGCGGGGCGAGCGCCAGCGCGGTCTCGTATTCGCGCTGCGCGTCATCGAACGCTTCGCGCTCGACCAGCGCGTGGCCGAGGTTGGTGTGGACCATCCACGAATTGGGATTCTTCTGAGCCGTGTCGGTCCAGAGCGTTTCGGTATCGCGATAGATCTTCGCCTGCTGAAACGTGATCAGCCCCAGCGGGATGAGGATGACCGGCATGTACGGCGTCGTGCGCCCCGCGAGCCGGCGGAGCAGCGCCACGAGCAGCACGATCGGCCCGATGCTCGCGAGGTACTGGAAGTGATCGGCGACGAACGAGTAGCGCATGGGGTACACGTTCACGAACCCCAGCGCCGGCAGCAGCGTCCCGCCGAAGAACAGCAGCGCGACCAGCGGCCCACGACCCACGCGCCGGTGGAGGAACAACAAAGCGAGAATCGCGAGCAGCGCGGCGACGGGGAAGACGAACTGCCACCGCCGGGCCGGGTCGATGTTCCACCGCGGGTAGATGAATGCCAGGTCCACCGGCGCAATCAGCTTCCACAGATAAAACCACACCGCCCGCCCGGCGATGAGGACGCGCTCGATCGGTGTGAAGTCGAACTCCGCCCCGCTCGCGCCGACGTGTTCCTTCTCCAGCCAGGCGGTCGTCAGCGCGAACCCCGCGCCGATCATGAAGAACGGGACCAGCGGCTTTACGTTGCGCCACGACACGCGCCCGCTTTTCCACCAGATCAAGAGCAGGATCGCCGCCGGCAGCGAGCAGGTGACCGTCTTGCTCAATAGCGCGAGGACGAACAGGCCGAGCGAGACCCGGTAGTGAGGGTTCAGAGTTCGGGGTTCAGGGTTCAG
>JBBSLV010000104.1:0-10400 GCA_038233535.1 Tepidisphaerales bacterium
AACTGCTGAAGCTCGAGAAAAAAATCGAGTGCGGCGCGAAATTCGTCATCGCCCAGATCGGCTACGACGCGCGCAAGAGCCACGAAATGCAATGCTACATGCAGCGGCGGGGGATGGGCGACATCCCGCTGATCGGCAATGTGTTCCTGCTCACGGCGTCGGTTGCCCGCTTCTTCCGCAAGCGAACGATTCCCGGTGTCGTCATCAGCGACTTATTGTTCGACGTCTGCGAAAAACATGCCGCCGGCCCGGACAAGGGCGCGTCCTTCTTCCGCGAACTCGCCGCCAAACAGCTCGCGATCTTTCGCGGGCTGGGGTTCGCCGGCGGGTATCTGGGCGGCGTGCATCGGATGGACGAGGTCGACGCCATTCTCGACCTCGAAGCGACGTTCGCGCCCGATGACTGGAAGCAGTTCGCCCGCGAGATCCAGTACCCCGTGCAGGACGAGTTTTACTACTTCGCACAGGACGAGCAGACGAAGCTGGCCGACGGTTCACGCCTGGAACCGGCGTACGATGCATCGCTGAAAAATCGAAAGCCCACGCGCAACGTCACCCTCGGCTACCGGTTCAGCAAGGCCGTGCACGATTCGGTCTTCACGCCCGGCACGACGCTGAATCGTCTGGGAAAATGGGTCTATTCGCACTCGAAGCATCCCCTGCAAGGCCCGCGATCGTTGCGCGTCCTGGAGCACGCGAGCAAGGCCGCGATGTTCAAGTGCAAGGACTGCGGCGACTGCTCGCTCCCGGACATCGCGTTCCTCTGTCCCGAGTCCCAGTGCGCTAAAAACCAGCGCAACGGTCCCTGCGGCGGAACGCGCGACGGAAAGTGCGAGGTCCACGACTTCGAATGTATCTGGTCCCGCGCCTACGACCGCGCGAAGTACGACGGCTGCGAGCAGGACATGCTCGCCCACGCCCCGGTCATTCAGGACGAGTCCCTGCGCGGCACGTCGAGCTGGTCAAACGCCCTGCTCGGCCGCGATCACACCGCCGGCAGCGCCCCCCACCCCGCGTGCGCCTCAACATCCGCCGGCGTGCCGGCTTCAGCCGGCATGTCTGCCCCAAACCCCGCATCCATGATGAATCCGCAAAACCCAACCGGATCAATAAACAGGGACGGGAGCTATTTAGCGCCAGGATCATTAAACAGGGACGGGAGCTATTTAACTCCAGCGAAAACTCAGGGAATTCCGCCGCAGAATCGCGAAGATAAAATAGGGACGGGAGCTATTTCTATCCCGTTACAGAAAACAGGGACGGGAGCTGTTTTTATCCCGACGACGGACCCGAATTCAAAAGAGAGGATCTCCGATGTCCACTGCGAATCCAATGACCCACCCACCCGCGTCGTCACCCGCGGCGAAGCGCCAGCGCCCGTTCAAGCTGATCGGTGAGCTGATCAACCACTCCTTCGCCCGGGCCGCCCGGGCGTGGAACGATCGCGACGTCGCCGGCTACCAGAACCTCGCCAGGCTCCAGGCGGACCTGGGCGCCGATTACATCACGTTAAACATCGACGGCACACAGTCGATGCGCGTCACCCCGCAGGACATGTTCGATCTGCTCCCGGACCTGATCCCCGCGATTCAGGAAGTCACGAACGTCCCGATCGCGTTCGACAACCCGTCGATCGAGTTCCACAAGCGCTGCCTGGCCGTCTACGACCGGAGCAAGTCCGGGCGCCCGATCCTCAACTCCGTGGCCGCGTCGCGGAACAACCTCGATGAGATGCTCGAGCTGGTGGCCGAGCACGACACGATGGTGATCGGCATGGCCAGCGAAAAGTTCCTCGACGAGGCATCAGGAGGCGGGGGCGCGCAGTGCCTGTCGGCCGACGACGTCTACGGCGCCGCCCAGGATCTCGTCGCCATGCTTCGCGCCAAGGCCGGTCGCAAGACGGACGACATCATCCTCGACCCCGGCCTGGCCCCGGTCGGCGCTGACACCTACGGCCTGGTCAACATGGGGTTGGACGCCATGCGGATGATCCGTAAGAACCCAGATCTCGCCGGCGTGCATTTGTCGGTGGGGCTGACGAATTTTTCGTTCGGCATGCCGCGGGACATGCGGGAGAGCGTCGAGAGCGCCTATCTGACGCTGGCGGTCGAAGCCGGGCTGGACTTCGTGCTGGGCAACCCGGAAAAGAACCTGCACCTGCTCGATCGCGATGACAAGTTCGTCCGCGGCATCGAGGCCGCGCTGGACGCAGGCAGGCCGACCGACGGCGAGACGCAGGAGGAGGCGGGGTTCCGCCAGGCGTCGAAGATCATCGAGATGTTCGAGCACCATGACGGTCAGTGAGGCCACACGACCAAGCCAATTCGCGCGGCGGTCGCGACGATGTCATCCTGAAGTGCTCCGAAGGATCTCTGGCGCAAGCCGGGGACAAACCGCGAAGTGCGCGAGGATCGCGAAGACAGCCGCGAAGATGAGCTGACATTGAATTCCTTCGCGATTCCTTCGCGACCTTGGCGTGCTTCGCGGTCGCCTTGAATCGGGCCGAGAGATCCTTCGGAGTGCCTCAGGATGACAGACGGTGGGATGCTACGACTTGATGCGATGAAAGCTCCTTCGCTTGCCGACCTCGCCCGCCTCTCGCTCGATCGGCCGGTCTGGCTGCGCATCGGGCAGGTGATTGATGGGGTATCGGACGCGCCGCTGCGCGACGCCGACGTCGTGTTTGACGCGATGTCCATCCGCTTCGTCGGCCACGATCCGGATCGCGCGCTCTTGGGCGGCGAACAACGCGCGCCCGATGCGACGCTCCCGGACGTGACGCTGCTGCCCTGTTTGATCGAGGCGCACGCGCATCTCTTCCTCGACGGTTCGCCGGTGAATTTCCAGCAGCGCGACCAGTACCTCAAGGAATCGTCCGCCGACGCGATGCTCGCGCGGGCGAAAGCGCGGTGGCCGAAAATTCTGCAATGCGGCGTCGGCGCGGTGCGCGACGCGGGCGACAAGCACGCCGTCGGCCTGGCACTCGCGGCCGAGGCGAAGCTGCATCTCGGCCGGCGCGCCACCACCCCGTTCATCGACAGCCCCGGCGCCGCCATTCATCACAAGGGGCGCTACGGGTCGTTCATGGGCAGCCCGATTGAGGATCACGCGTCGCCGGCGGAGTGCGTGGCGGCGCGGGTGGCGGGCGGGGCGGATCGGATCAAGCTGCTGGTCAGCGGGATCATCAACTTCAAGGAAGGGTGGGTGACCGTCCCCCCGCAGATGGTGGTTGAGGAAGTCCGGGCGCTGGTCGAGGCGGCCAAAGGTTTGGGACGGCAGACGTTCGCGCACGCGTCAGGCGCCGAGGGCGTCGAAAACTCCATCGAAGGGGGCGTCAACACCGTTGAGCATGGGTTTTTCATCACGGAAGACCAACTGATGCGTATGCGCGACCGGCAGATCGGTTGGGCGCCCACGTTTGCGCCCGTGCAGCTTCAGATCGACCGCGCGAGCGAACTCGGTTGGGACGAGACCGTCGTCGGCCACCTCAAGCGCATCATTGACTCACATCAGACCATGCTCCACCGGGCGCATGAGATGGGTGTGGTGGTGATCGCCGGCAGCGACGCCGGCTCCTGCGGCGTGCCGCACGGGATCGGCTTGATCGAAGAACTCTGCCACATGGAACGCGCCGGCATGCCCCCGATGGCGATCCTCCGCGCGGCTACGGGGTGCAGCGCGAAAACGCTGGAGTTTCCCGAGCAAATCGGCCGGATCGCGCCCGGCTGCCGGTCGCGCTTCATTCTGACGACGCACGATCCGCTCGCCACTGTCGCGAACCTGCACAAGGCCAAGACAATCCTCTTCGACGGCGCCGCCCTCACCTGTCCGGACGGTCTCAGCACCGAAGGACTTTGATCCTGCTCTGGCATGGGTTTCAACCCATGCATTTTCAATTTATGAAAGCACGTTATGAAAGCACGGGTTGAAAACCCGTGCTACGGAATCGATGCAGCTTCGATACGGGCGCTCTCTCTACTCGAACGCCGTCTCTTCCAGCACCAGCGTCTTCTCGCCCGCGTACGTCACCGAGACCTCGGTTGCGCCATTGGGCAGCGGCGAGCGCACGGTGATCGTTTCACCCGGGGCGACCGGGGCGGGCTTGCCCGAGGCGCTGCCGTTGATCGCGATGTTCAACGTCGCCGGGTCCGTTCCACCGTTGCGGACGATCGTCACCATCGTCGTGCAACCCTTGGGCAGGCGCGCGTGGAACGTCCCGTGACCGGTCGGCTCGTCTGGGTTCGGGTCGCGCAAGCTGGTGGCGATGCTGTAGCCGAACGGGCCGATCGGTCGCCGGCCTTTGGGGACGAACTGGCTGCCGGGGTTGGTGTTCCATGCGCCGGTGTTGTCGCGCATGGGCTTGGCATCGGGGTCGGTGGGGGGCTTCATCCACACGGCGTTGATGACCAGACCCGTGAGCGGGCCGGGGATCAGGCCGCGCTCGGTGGGGTAGTCGCCCCATTGGATGGGGTTCTCGATCAGCGGATGAACTTCGCGCTCCTCAGTCGAGCCGACGTAACCGATCAGGTTTGCGAGCAACCGGTCGGCGGCGGGGTCCAATCCGACGCGGTCGACGAGATCGAATGCGCTGAGGATCACCGAGCCTTCGCCGTCAAACATTTCGCACAGCGCCACGCCCTCCAGCCCGCGGTCGTAGTTCGCGAGGACGGCGGTGTATTTCAGCGCATCGGGATCGAGCAGCTTAAAGCCGTACTTCACCGGGTAGATCGCGGGGAAGCCGCGCTTCGTCTGGTCCCAATTCGTATAGTCGGACCACAAGCGCATTCGGTAGCGCGAGAGACCTTCGAACACCGGGTGCCACGGGCGCTCGGGATTGACGTTCTGCTGGTCGCGCGAGGGGCGCCCTTTCGGGAGGTAGGTGGGATCGGTCGCGCTGACGGTGAACGGCTCGATCTTGGCGGGGAGCCAGTCGTGCTTGAAACGGTTGGGCTCCTGTCCAAGGACGAGGAGGCGCCCGCCCTGGGCGACGAAGGTTTTCAATGCTTCGCCCGAGATTTTGTTATTCCAGGCTTCTTCACCGATGACCAAAGCGGAAGACCCGCCCGCTGAAGCGGGCTCGCCAACGCGGTCGAAGGGGATGTTCAGTGTCTTGAGCGCCTTCGCGGTTTTGCCTTTTGGGTCGTAGAGCGCGATCTTTGCATCGGGTTGGCGCTGCGGCTTCTTCCAACCGTCCGAGGCGATGAACAGATCGCACGTGTTGGTCGTGATTTCTTTTTCTCCGACCATCACGCGACCGCTCAGCGTGTACTCGCCCTCCGGCGCGTCGGCCGGGATCGCAACCTCGAACGGCGTCTTCCATGCGCCGTAGTACGCGACGGGGGGAATCTGCTCTTCCCCCTTCGCGATCGCCTTCGCGTCGGTCGCGTCCTTCGCGGTCAGTTCGTATTCGAGCGTCGCGCCCCTCAACGCGCTTCCATCCTCCGCGTCGTTGATCACGTGCGCAAAGCCGTCCACCTTCGTCCCCGCATACACCTGCGGCGTCCACATCTCCCAGCTCAGCAGCACCGGCGAATAGCTCATCGCCATCTGCTCCATCGCCGGCTTGGGTTTCATCTGGTCGAACGACGTGATGCCCTTCCAGTGATGAAAAAGAATGGTGAACGGCATGATCCCCGCCAGCCGCGGGTTCTGCGGGCGCAGCCGGCGAAACAGCTCCGTCGCCTGCTTCATCACGAGCGTCTGGTGCGCCATTGCGTCGGCCGGCTGATTGTCCGAATGCCCGGTCCATCCCAGCTGCGCCGCCATCTGCCGGTTGACGACAATGTTGTACGCGCCGTTCACCCCCGTGTAATTGCCGACGCATTCGCTGAACGTGATCGGCTGGCGTTTGTCGGGCTTGTTGGAGTCCCCGAAGATCGAGCGCGTGTCGCGAAGGTTGAAGTAGGTGAGGAACGAGTTGTAGTACCATCCCCAGTACCGGTGAACGTCCTGGACGTCGCCTTCGCGGCCTTCCCCGTAGCCGGCGTTGCCGATGTAGACGGTCTCGGGGCTCCACTTCGTCAGGTGGGCATGCGCCCTCACGATGAAGTCATGCCATGCCTGCCCCCGCGGGAGGTGGATGCGCGGCATCTCGTTGGCCAGGATGTAGATGACGATCGACGGGTGCTGCGGGTAGTTCTCGAACAGCTCGAGGTACGCGGCCATGCTCGCGTCGAAATCATCCGGCGGGCCGGCGCTGGCGCTGCCCGGAACCCCCGGCACGGTCGGGGGGACGCCGTAACGCCCCTGGAACACCATCATCCCCAGCTCGTCGCACACGTCGAACCACACCGCCGATTCCGGCTCCATCCGGATCATGTTCACGCCCTGGCTTTTCATGTACCGGACGTAGTCCTCGGCAAACTTGCGCGTCGTGCCCACCTCGGGCGGAATGCCGCGCCCTGGCGGATTGATCGCAATCCCGCGCAGAAAGATCGGCCGGCCGTTGAGGTGGAACTGCGCGTTCTTCACCTCGAACGATCGGAACCCGAATCGCGTCGTCCTCGTGTCCAGCGTCCTGCCCTTTTGCGTCGCCGTGATGACCAGGTTGTAGAGGTTCGGGGACGCCGGCGCCCACAGGTTGGGCTTGAGATTTTTCACCGTGTGCTCGACCGTTTCGGACGTGTTGGCCGCGAGGTCAATCGCGCCGGCAGAGCCGGTCCACAGCGCCTGCCCGGCCGGGAGCGGCTCGATGCTGGCGGCCAGTTGCACGTCGTTAACCCGACCGTCTGATTTCAGCGTCACCTGCACGCGCACGGAATCGGCGGTGACGAACGGGATGACCTTCTCGATCTGAACCCCCGCACTGACAACCGAGGGAAGGAGCAGAAACGCCAATACCGATCGAATCCAGCAAATGGGCATCAATTTCCTCGTGAGCGGAATGCTAAGGAGGGTTCGGGCTTCAAGGCTTCGGGAGGGAGCGGACCGGATCTCAACTGAACCCCGAACCCTTTAACCCCTCCGAAATTTCTTGTGATACGACCCGCAACGGTATACTGTTCAACCGGTCAAACATTGCAAGGGGTTTTCCCGTGTCTCAAGCCCTCGTGCCCGCCGATTCGCTTAAAGGTCCGGAGGTTCTCAACAGCGAGTGGAACGCGCCGCGCCACGCGCGGCGCAGCCAGGTCGTCTACGGCATCCTCCACGCGATCTTCAAAGGCGAGCTGGCGGGCGGGGATCGCTTGGTCGAGGAGGAGCTGGGCGCGACGTTCGGCGTCAGCCGCACCCCCGTGCGCGAAGCGCTGACCGAACTCGCCGCCATCGGGGTGATCTGGCTCAAGCCCAACCACGGCGCCATGGTCCGCCCGTTTGGCACGACGCAGCTCGTCGAAATCTACCAGATCCGTCGCGTGCTCGAGATGGAAGCCGCCCGGCTGGCGCACGAAACCATCGACCGCGAGCTGCTCATGCAGATCCGCCAGCGCACGCAGCAACTGCTCAAGAGCGCCGACCGGGGCAAGACGTGGTCGGAGGAAGCGCTGGCGGTGGATCAGATGTTCCACGAGCTGATCGCCAGGAGCAGCCGGAGCGAGCGGCTGGCGGAGGAGATTCGGCGCTACTGGACGCTGGCGCGATCGATCGGGGAGGCGGTGGGGAACGCCGCCTACACGCAGGACCACGCGCTGGTCGAGCACACCGCCATCATGGACTGTTTGCTGTCCCACGACGGGGACGGCGCCGGGGAAGCGATGGGGCGCCACCTCACCCGCCGAATGGACGCCGCCCTGGCGACAATCTGCCCGGCGGAAAAGGCCGCGCCGGCGCCTTCCGACCCCATCCGACCGTAACTTTTGCGGTCGTTCCGCGTGTTTATTTCACGCAACGCGACACAAATTCTAATTAAATGGTTGCCGAATGCCGATACGGTTGTATACAATAAACAAACGTTGTTCTCATTCGGCGTCGGTGAGCGGTCCCGGCGGCACCACACAAAACGTCGGCTGTTCCCCCGCGGCGCAGGCCTTGCCAGTACAGGAGCACTCATCATGACTTATTCCCCCCGTCGACGAATCGGTTTCACACTGGTCGAGCTGCTGGTCGTCATCGGCATCATCGCCGTGCTGATCTCGCTGCTGCTGCCGGCCTTGAACAAAGCGCGTGAGGCAGCGAATCGAACGCAGTGCCTCTCCAACCTCAACCAGATCAGCACGATGCTCAGGATGTACAGCATCGCGAACAAGGACCAGGTGCCGCTCGGTTATGGTGGCGGCACGGGCGGCAGCACGGAGGCCAGCAACTTCTATATCTCCCGCCTTGCACCCGCCTCACCCGACGGTGATCCGCCCGAATTGGTTCGGTACGTCGGACTCGGCTTCCTCTTTAAAACCGGCATCCTGAAGGAGGGCAGCGGCAAAACGCTTTTCTGCCCCGCGTGGCAAGACCACCAGTTCGCCTATGACTCCGCGGACAACGCGTGGCCGCCTTCGGAGAACCAGGTGCGCAGCACGTACTCTCTCCGCCCGAGCACGAACAACACCAATCCCGTCGCTGGAAACTTCGCGACCGACGGCGTGTACTGGCTGACCGGAAGCAGCACGTCACATCCATTTTACCCGATCAAGATGACGGGCGGTCTGCCGGAGGTTGTTGGCGGTGAATTTGTGCGCGGAACGATGTTTCGCCTGAGCAAGTTGAAAAACCGTGCGATCGTCTCTGACATTCAGCATCACAATCAGCGTCTGGATCGGGCGCATGTGAAGGGATTTAACGTCCTCTATGCCAATGGCGGGGCCCGGTGGGTCGATCGAAAATTGATTCAGAAGCAGTTGGATCTACCCAACAACAAGTTTACTACCGCCTCGGATTGGATCCACGACCAGATATGGAACAATCTGGATGCGGATCAACAGCTCTATCCGTAACAGTCTGAAAAGGAGTCTGGAGTTTGAAAAGGGGACATCACTCATTAAAAAAGAGTGATGTCCCCAATCCCGTTCGGCCCGCCGTTTGTATAGCGGCGGGCGGAGATGGGGTCGGGGGGAGAGAAAAAGGGGACATCACTCTTTAATTGCCTCCCCCTCGCCCGCACGATAGACTGCCCCCATGCCGCGAACCGCCAGGGCAATTGAAGCCGGACTCGTGTATTCCGTGCTCAACTGCGGGAATGGGCGGATGCGCCTGTTCGATAAGGACGCCGACTTCGCCGCCTTCAAGCGCGTGCTGGCCGAGGGGTTGGAGCGTCATCCCGTCGATTTGCTGACGTGACGTACTGTTTGATGGGCAACCACTGGCACCTCGTGCTCCGTCCGCGCGCCGATGACGCGCTGGGCATGGCTGATGGGCTGGGTGGGCGTGACGCACGTCCGGCGGCATCATGCGCATCACGGCACGTCGGGGGGCGGGCATCTGTACCAGGGGCGGTTCAAGAGTTTCCCCGTGCAGGACGACCCGCACCTGCTCACGCTCTGCCGGTACGTCGAGGCCAACGCGCTGCGGGCGGGGTTGGTTGCGCGGGCGCAGGACTGGCAGTGGGGCGGGATGTTCGCGCGAAGCCAGGGGGGTCGGGACAAGCCGCTGGCGCTGTGCGACTGGCCCGTCGATCGGCCGCGTGACTGGGCGGCGCTGGTGAACCGCTCGCTCGGCGACGCGGACATCGGGGCGCTGCGGATGAGCGTGAACCGTGGACGCCCCTTCGGGGACGTCCAGTGGATCGAGCGAACCGCCCGCAGGCTGGGCCTCCTCTTCACCCTCCGCGACCGCGGCAGGCCGCGGAACGAAAAAGAGTGATGTCCCCTTTTTCCCTCCGTCATCATTTGGGCCTTCATCTGGCTGCTTGGCGTTATGCTCGGCATCAACTGCATCCGGCTGGGCGCGGCGTACCTGTTGCCGCGTGGAAAACTGCCGGAATCCTGCCAGCGAGCGATGATCTGCCTATTGATGGCACGCGCGATGGGAATCTTCCTGGTCCTGCTGGGGCTGTTACTGATCTACGCTGTTTGCGCGCCCTTCCCGGAGCTGCCCGGACACCGGTTCTTCAAGAAGGTCTACTTGTTGTGAACGCTTGGGGGGGCGATGCATAAGGACAGGATAGGTGACATCCACCTTTGTTATTAGGGACGGAAAACGGGACGGGTCCGAATACCATTCGGTTAAGCATTTTCTCCCGTGTTTCCCGTTGTTTTGTAGGCCTCGCGCGGCTTGGTCATCAGGTCGTATTCCTTCATCTCGTATTCCTTCATCCGCCGGCGGATCACGCGCGGTTCGCAGCGGCCGGGGCGTAAGGGATTGATGATCAACTCGTCCACGCCCCCCAACCCCATCATCCGCACGCCCAGCCAGCGCAGAGCGTCGATGAAGCTGATCCGCCAGACGCTTTGTCCCTGGCGCTTGGCCGCCTGCAGCATCGCCAGACGCACGAGGTTGTACACCAGCAGGTACGCGGCCAACTCCTTCATCAC
>JBBSLV010000105.1:0-10376 GCA_038233535.1 Tepidisphaerales bacterium
GCGTGCCCGTCGAGCGCGACACGCTGTACCGCGAAGTCCGTCGCGAGCCGGCGAGCGGGCGCATCGTGCGGGACGAGCCGGTTCTCGCCGGTTAAGCTGCTTGCCGTTCATGCCCGACCCCAAGCCCCTCGAATACGACCGCTCGGCCACGACGGTCACCGTGCGCGGGTTCCGCACGCTGATCGTCCTGCTGGTGATCAACACGCTGATGCTCGGCTGGTTCGTCGTGGGGCCGCAGGCGTCGCAGTTCGCGAAGGAGCAATGGTCGCAATGGAAAGAGCGTCGCGTCCAGGCGAAGCGCGAGCAGGTCCAGCTCGCGGCGCAGCAGGCGGCGAACACCTTTCAGTTTCCGGAGAACCATGTTGCTTATACAGAGGTGCCCGACGAGGCGATGAAGTTGGTCTCTCAAGGGCTGTCGCACCGCCCGCTTGCAACTCGCGTCAGCAACAGTCGCGACGGGTTACCGCCGCCGGGATGGCAGGCGCCGGTCATCGCACAGCCGCTGGTGGCGCTGACGAAGGGTGAGATAAAGCTTCATGATGAGGGCCTGCTGTTTTTACATGAACGCACTTCGCCTGATGGCACGGCCGCGCTGGTAAAGGTCGTGATTTGGGCCAACCCTGCGTTCGCAGCAAAACACCACGGCAACGGGACGGTGGACGTGACAACCTTCCACTTAAGCAAGAGCCGCGCAATGCTGGCCAGTGCTTTCGCACCGGGCTCGAAAAACGATCTGGATGAGAAACGTAAATTCACTTTGAATCTGATCCTGCCGGATATGGATTCAATCCCAGTGGCGACCATGAAGCGTCCCGCTGGCCGAGAAAGTTCGACGACGCAACCGGTCCCTATCAAGCCCGGCAACCAACTTCGCCTGTTCGGGGGCAGCCCCGATCCGGACAACGCGTCGCACTTTACGATTCCCTACGAGTTGGACGGCAAGCCGGGGATCATCGACGGCTGGCTGCACGACGATTCGCTTCTGCTGCGCCCGCGCCAGGGACGAGCCATCCCAAGCGGCGGCACCCCCGCGTGGGAACTGCTGCCCCCCGCGGGCCCTGCCACCACCCCCGCCGACGCGCCGGTCAAGCCGTAGGCGCGCTCCGCTTCGCGCGGCGCGCGTGTATGCTGCCGACCACCCATGCGCGACGCACCCAGACCCAACCTCGAATACGATCGCACGACCACCGTGGTGACGGTCCGCGGATTCCGGACGCTGCTTGTGCTGACGCTGTTGAACACCATCGTCCTCGGCTGGTTTGTCGTGGGCCCGCAGGTCACGCCCTTCGTTCAGCGGCAATGGGAGCAGTGGCAGGTCAAGCGCGAGATGCGCCGGCAGGAAGCGCAGCTGCTGGCGATCCAGAAGCAGTGCCTCACGCACACCATTCCGGCCGGCACCGTCGCCTACACCGAAGATCCGGACTTGTCGCAAGCGCTGGCGGTGCAGCGGAAGCAATATGAGACCATCTCCGCGTCCAACGTCAGGTGGGAAAACTGGGTGTCGCCGGTCGCGTTGAAGGAGCCGCCGGTCTGGACGGCATTGCGTGGGCTGAAGGCGATCCCGGTGGGATATGAGCTGACAATGGCCTATCCCATGATTTTTCTCCATGAGCGGACCACGCCAAGCGGTCAGCCCCGCCTGGTGGTCGTGCAGTGGGTTGCGGAACAGCGGTACGCATTCAGCCCCATGATCGGCGAGTCGGACACCGTGACGACCTCGCGCCTGCTCGCCGTGCGAATGCATGCGCCCGCCAGCCGCGGCGTCGCAGCGAAGCTGATCGACCACGTTCAGGTTCGCGTCATGCTCCCGGCGCCGGATTTCGTGCGCCTCACGCGCGTCCCGGGCAAGGATCCGGTCGAAGCCCAGCGACCTGCGCCCTTGACGCTGTTCGCGGGACGACCTGATCCCGCGGATGGTTCACACTTCACCATTGCCTACACGATCGGCACGACGCCGGGCGTGATCGACGGATGGATCACAGGGGATGAGTTGATCCTCAAGCCGCGCGCCGGCGAGACCACCGTCATCAAGGGACAGCCGACGTGGCACTTAACAGACGCCGCGGCACCGGCGGGTGCAGCCACGCGCCCCGCAACCCGCCCCTAAACCGGCATCTATCGCGTTTCCGGTCGATTTCCGCTCCCCTTGCCCCCCGCCGGTCAGTCGCTATACTGCCCCGCTCGAATTTCCCGGAGAATTAGACATGGCGATCGACCTCACCCCCGGCCAGACGGTTCGGGTCACTGTCAGCAAAAGCATCAACCGCGACGCGGCCCGAAAGACCATCGAACGGCTGTTCATGAAGGACAAGGCCGTCCGCACGCCGCTCGACGCGCGCAGCAGGAATTTCAAGGAAATTCCCAAGCGCCGCGGCGGGGTGATCTGGACCAAGCGCGTCAACAAGCTCCACCCCGAGCTGGACAAAGGCGCCTCGGCGACGATCAAGACCACGGCGCAGTCCATCAAGGATCTCAAGAGCGTGGAAACGTTCGTCGACGTCGCATCGGCGTAAGGCAACTTACGGACGCATTTGGAAGCGGGACGGCGCGAGCGCCGTCCCGTTTTCGTTTCCTTTTCACAGTTAGCCGGTCCGCTTGCGGACCGATTTTCTTTCGTCGCAATCAAACGCGGGCAAGCCCGCGGGCTAAACGGTGAAGGAATCAGTTCGGCTTTCCACCGATCATCTCCAGCAGCGTGTTCAGCTCGAACGGTTTTGCCATGAACTGAACGGGCTGGCCTCGCAGCGCGCCGGCTTCATATTCCCCGCTGATGGCGATGATGCGCGGGGGGCGGTGGGACTGGGGGAGCTTCATGCACTGGTCGACGAGCTGGAACCCGTCCATCACCGGCATGCGCAGGTCGGTCAGCAGGATGTCGAACCGCTGGGTGAGCAGGTAGCCCAGCGCTTCCTCCCCGTCGCGCGCGGTGACGACGTCGGCGCCGGCCTGGCGGATCAGCCGGCTCATCGCCAGCCGCGTGGGCGTGTGGTCTTCCACGATGAGGATCTTGGACTTCTTTTGAAGGGTCACGTCTGATTGTCCGAGGTGGGTCACGAACTGCACGGTGCGCCTCCTTGGCAGATGTGAGTCGCTGGGCGGGTGATACCTTACCCATTGCCCCCATGCAATGACCGGCCTTGCTCGCCTTCACGATTCAACAGTCTTCTGCTCCGGCCTGGCTCCCCCGCCGCCACCGGCCGTCGGGGTGCAGCAGCTCGTACGGGCGGAACTTGGCCTTGTACCGCATCGAGCGGCAGGGCTCGATCCAGTACCCCAAATAGTAATACGGGATGGTCGCCTCCCGCGCAAAGGCGATTTCTCGCAAGGCTCCGTATGTACCCAGTCCCCGCTTCGATTCGGCGGGGTCAAAGTAGAAATACACGCTGCTCAGCGATCGGCGCGAAACGTCGCAGATCCCCACCGCCAGCAGCCGATGGTCCGCATCGCGGTAGGCGAACTCGAGCGTGTCGACGGGGGAGCGATAGAGGAACGACTCGAATGATTCGCGATCGGGATCGGGGTCGTCGTCCCCGTCACGGTGCCGTGCCAGCGTGTACCGGCGGTAGAGGTCAAACTTCTCGTCGCTGGGTTCGGCGGGACTTACGTCGAGCAGCAGATCGGCGTTCCGACGGTCGCAGCGCCGCTGCGACTTGCTCGGGGTGAACGTCGCGACCACCACGCGGATGGGCACGCACGCCCGGCACCCCGCGCACGCCGGCTGGTACACGACCCGCCCGCTGCGGCGAAAGCCCGCGTCCATGAACGCGTGGTAAATCTCCGGGTCAATCCGCTCGGCGAGGAACGCCCGATTGCTCGCGATGCGGCCCGGGAGGTACGGGCACGCATGTTCGCCGGTGTTGACGAGCCGCACCTGCACGGGCGGCGTCAGTGCGCGTCCGCCCGTTGCATCGTCGGGATGGATCGGGCCCGTGTGCATATGTCCGGACGCGCATCAACCCCTGCGGGGGTTTTCCTCCGCGATATACTCTCGCGCGATCAGGCTCATTTCGCAAGGCGATATGAGTGGCGCCGAGTCAGGCGTCTGATGTCCTACAGGGGCGACGCGTGACGATCGACGCCTTCTCAGACATGTTGCAGAGATCGCGCCGGCTTCAGGGTGCGCTCGGAGGGTTGAACGTTCACGGCGGACGACGCGGCGGACGACCTTAACGGCGCGCCCGATGAGGCCGTCGTTGCCAGCGACGCCGGGGCGAGCGCGACTTGCACCGTCCCCGCCTGCCCGCTCAGCTGAATCAGCAGGCCGTGGATGAACAGGACGATGCCCAGCATCTCCATCGTCTCTTCGATCAAAGCCGACAGCGCATAGCGGATGGTCTCCGTGCTGATGGTCGAGGCGTAGTAAGCGCCCACCATCTCCATGCCCAGCGCCCCGCCCACGTACAGGCTCCCCGCCACGATCACGCGGTCGCGCACCGGGGGGGACAGGTGCAGGACGAATCGCAGGTACACCAGCCCCAGCACGAGCACGGTTGCCCCCGCGGGCACGGCCCACGCGTAATGGAAGACTCCGATGGCATAGCCCCCCAGCACGCGCTGCATCGGCACGGTCGCCAGCTCGTGAAGGGCGGCCGCCTCGTCAACGCTGAGGTAGACGAAGATGCCCGCCAGCCACATCCAGTGTCGCGCGAACGGTCGGCGGCTGTGGCGCGCATCCCGCGCGATCAGCCAGAGCAGACCTGCCGCCGTCAGCAGCAGCAGCGCCGAAGCGTAGGCGGGGATCGTCAGCTCGGCCGACATCTTGAACCGCAGCGCCAGTTCCCGAACGGCCTCGTCCGTCGCGTGGTAGCGCACGACCTGCCCCACCACGCTGAGCACCGCCATGACGAGGACGACGATCGCGAGGGTTCGGGCGACTCGGTGGGGACGTAGGGTGACCGTTAGCATCGTGTGAAGCTACCCCACACTTGCCAGCCATGAAACCGGGGATTGCATCAAGCACGGCCCGCCCGAGGACCGATAACATGGAAAGCGGCCGTGCCATCCGCGCAGCCGTTACAGACGCAACGCGCGCCGATCACGCGACGCAAAACTCGACCGAGGATCGACCATGCCCATGACGCAGGACTGCATCCGCAAGCACTACGAGGACGCCTGGAAGGCCAAAAGCGACGCCGCCTCGTGCGTCGACGAGATCGCTTACTCCTCACCCGTCGAGGACGCGGTCCTCTACCCCGTCTACAGCCGGCTCCTCAGCGACCTGAAGGTGAAGGTGGACGGCGGGAAGGTGCTCGACATCGGCAGCGGGTCCGGGCGGTGGGTGCGGTTCTTCCTCGATCGATTCGCGCCGGCTTTGTTTACGGGCGTCGACTACGCCAAGGCGTCGGTGGAGCTGCTGGGCAAGTGGTTTCCGCAGGAGTCGCACCCCAACACGCGGCTCGACTTCCGCCACGCGAGCATCACCGACGGCGCGCTGGACCTTGGCCGGCGCTACGACCTGATCAACGTCGCCAACGTGTTGTTCCACATCCCCGAGTTCGAGTTGTTCACGGCCGCGCTGAAAAACGTCGCGAAGCACGTGGAAGACGACGGGCGGATCGTCACGACGGAGTATTTGCCGCGCATCACGATGCGCACGGAGTGGATGCTCGTCCGCAGCCGGTACGAATTCGAGGCCGCGGTCAAAGCGGCCGGGCTGCGCATCGTCTCGATCCGCGCGTTCGGCATCTTCGCCAACGACCCCATGGGCATCGACGGTCCGGACGGTCACACGCGCGGGCTGTTCATGAAGTGCCGCCAGCAGGCGCAAGCCCTGATCAACGGCGTCGCCGACGCCAACGGCAACCGGTTCATCGTCAACTTCCTGACCGACGTGGAAAACGCCGTCCTCAGCTACTGCCGCGAGCGCGTCGCGGAGATCGATCTGCCGTCGCAGAAGCTGGTGGTGCTGGCGCGGGCTTAACATTCCCATCGTCGCGGCGCGCGAACTATGAAACTATCTCAAAGACTTTTTTGCCACCGATGGGGCACCGATGCACACCGATAATGGAATGCATTTCATCGGTGTTCATCGGTGCCCCATCGGTGGCTAACTCTTGTTATAAGGTAGTTACCAATGAGCGATGTTGCGATGACCGCGGCTTGCGCCGGCGGGTCTCAGCGAGCGCCCCGGTCACGGGGGGTCCCCCTCTGGTGATACCCGCAGGCGGAAGCCGCGGTCCTTCTCGCAGAAATGACGACCCTGCTCAATGCGGCATCGGGAACCGCGCCGCGAATTTCGCGACTCCATCGCGCAGCGTCTTCAGCGCCCCGGCGTCGTCCTTGTTCAGCAGGGCGCGGTCGATGAACTGCGCGACCTGCTCCATATCTCCCTCTTTCAACCCGCGCGTCGTCAGCGCGGGCGTGCCGAGGCGCAATCCGCTGGTGATCTTCGGCGGGCGCGGGTCGCTGTAGATCGCGTTCTTGTTGCAGATGATGCCGGCGGTCTCCAGCGTCTTCTCGGCGTCGGCGCCGGTGAAGGATGCGTTCCGCGCCCGCAAATCCACGAGCATGAGGTGGTTGTCGGTACCGCCCGATTGAAGCCGATACCCCGCCCGCTGAAGCGAGCTCGCCAATGCTTTGGCGTTCTTGACGATCTGATGGGCGTAGGTTTTGAACTCGGGCTTGAGGTCTTCGCCGAACGCGACCGCTTTTGCCGCGATGACGTGCATGAGCGGTCCACCCTGGCTGCCCGGGAAGACGCTGCGGTTGATTGCTTTCGACAATTCTTCGTCGTTGGTGAGGATCAATCCCCCGCGCGGGCCGCGGAGGGTCTTGTGCGTCGTCGTCGTCACGACATGCGCGTGCGGGAACGGCGACGGATGCGCCCCCCCGGCGACGAGCCCGGCGATGTGCGCGATGTCGGCCATCAGCAGCGCGCCCACTTCATCCGCGATCTCGCGAAACTTCGCGAAGTCGATCGTGCGCGGGTAGGCGCTGTACCCGCAGACGATCACCTTCGGCTTGGTCTCCTTCGCCTTGGCGCGGACGGAGTTGAAGTCGATCGTCTCCGTCTTCGGATCCAGCGCATAGAAATCAGGCTTGTAGAAGATCGCCGACGCGTTGAGCTTCATCCCGTGCGTCAGGTGACCCCCGCTGGAGAGCTGAATGCCCAGGAACGGATCCCCCGGCTTCATCATCGCCATGAACGCGGCCAGGTTCGCATTCGCGCCGCTGTGGGGCTGGACGTTGGCATATGTCGCGCCGAAGAGTTGCTTCGCGCGGTCGATGGCGAGGTTCTCGATCTGATCGTAATACTCGCACCCGCCGTAATACCGCGCGCCGGGATAACCCTCGGCGTACTTGTTCGTCAGCACCGAGCCGGCGGCCTCCATCACGGCGCCCGAGACGTGATTCTCGCTGGCAATCAGCTCCAGCGTGGTGTGCTGGCGCTCGGTTTCCCGAGCGATCAGTTCGGCAATCTGCGGGTCGGTGGCGGCGAGGCTCATCGAATCTTCTCCCAAGGAAAAATTGAGGCGGGATTGTAGCGGTCGAGCGCGTGCGAGACTAGGACGCGCGACATGCGACGTGGTAGCATTCCCACCAGTCCTTCAAGGGGCGAACTTCTGATGAACCAATCCGCTCGCGCGTCGGCGGCCATCCTGGTGTTCGTGGTGGGCATCGTGACCATCGCCGCCCTCGCGTTCTACTTGGCGTCGACCCCCGCGACGTCCACGAAGGCAACGACCCGCCCGGCCACCACCACCGCGCCGGCCACGCAATCCCTCGCGCAGGCGCCCCCGCGGACCTACGGCGAAGTCCTCAAGGCCGCCTATCCCCAACTGGCGACGACCCAACCAATGGGCGTCCCCCTCAACGTGTACACGGAAGCCGCCCACTTCGTCCTGACCGACCCCGTCTACGTCTGCTCGCGCCTCGACCTGTGGATCACGCGCCCCGATGCCGAGCCGGGCGAATCGATGCTCGAACAAGCCATCGACGAACAGACGCACCTGGTTCGCGACCTCATCGCATTCGTCCATTGGGCACCTGACGACCGCGGCAAATGGCGGCCGCGCATCATTGCAAAGCGCGACGACGGCGGGTTCGAGATCATCTCGCCCGCGGGGCGCATCCCCATCACGGGCAACCACCCGTACATCTGGCGTCGCGCGATGAGCTGGGGCAACGCGATCGTCGTGCCGACCGAGTCGGGCGTCTCAATCCTCACGCCGGGCGAGAAAATCGAAGAGGTGCATCACGCGTTCACGCCGCCGAACGAACCGTCGAGCGAACCGTCGAGCGAACCGTCGAACGACCCGCTCGCCGAGCCGCAGGTGACGTTCGACTTCAACGGGATCATCGCGTGGATGCCGTGGGACGACGGCC
This sequence comes from Tepidisphaerales bacterium, assembly GCA_038233535.1. Classification (GTDB taxonomy): domain Bacteria; phylum Planctomycetota; class Phycisphaerae; order Tepidisphaerales; family Tepidisphaeraceae; genus DASYWJ01. The sequence continues at coordinate 8,326 of JBBSLV010000105.1, forward strand.
GGCGCGGGAGCAGCGGCGCCGTCCGCTTCGCCGACGGCAAATTCTCCCCGCTGGGCCCGGGCGAGGGTTGGCCGGAGAAACTCGTCCACGTGGTTCCGCTGCTGGACGGGAGCGTGCTGCAAATCATCCGCGACGAGAACGGGAAGATCGTTCCCAAGCTCGAGCTGCTCAGCCGCGCGGACATCGATGAGAAGGCCGTCATCGCGCTCGTCGATCAGCTCTCCGACGCCGACCCGGAGAAGCGCCGCCAGGCGTACAACGAGCTGACGCGTTACGGCCCGCTCGTCTGGCCGCTGCTGGAAAAGCTCGTCGAAGACCAACCCCCCGAAGCGCGCATCCGCCTCGGGCAACTGCTGGCGAACAAGATTCAGCCCACGATGGGCGGATTGACGCTGGTGGACGGCGCACTGACGACGGCGGCGCGACTGCCCGACGGGGGCGTGGTGTTCTTCGCGCCCGCGGGCGTCTCGTTCCCGCGCGAGAATGCGGAGCCGGCGGTCGTGAAGCCCGCATGGATCAGCGTGCGCCCGGGCAAACCCGTCGAGCTGCTGCCCGACAAGCTCCTGGCCGATGCCGCCCCGCCCGAGCAGCAGATCGACGTGTTCCGTGACGAATGGGTGCTCACCGACGCCGAGCACGGCCCGCGGCGCCTGATGTTCAACCACATGCCGCGCCTGCTGCGCGACGAGGAGAAGGCATTTTCGCGCCTCTACGCCATCGACCGGCGCGGGCGCTGGCTTTTCCGCAAGCCCGGCGACACGCACCCATCGCGCGAAACACTCATCATCGACCCCACGTTTCCCGACCCCAACCCCCGCCTGCCCATCTGGATCATGACGATCTATCAGGGCACCACCGGGTGGGACGAAAACGACTGGCCGTGCATCAAGAGCGGCGGCGCGTGGGCCTTGCGCGAAAAAGGCTGGCAACCGGTGGACGAAACCAAGCAGCGGATGTTCACCGAGCTGCCGCAGCAGGAAACCCCCTCCCCCGCCGCCCAGCTGACCGAGCCGCTGCTGATCGACGCCGACGGCAACCGCTACTACGACGGCGCGACGACGCTGCACGTCGTGTCAAAAGCCAATCAGCACATCGTCTGGCCGTTGCCGCTCAGCGCCCGCGGCGAGCCTGGCGGCAAGCTCCTCCGCGCCGAAGACGGCCGGCTATTCCTCTTCAATCAACCCGGCCGGGTCTGCCGCATCCAACCGACGCCGGACGGCGATGAGCCGTTCAAACTTGAAGCCACGTTCACCCACCGCGTCCCCGCCGCCGACATCGCCCGCATCTGGATGGACGGCGCCAACCGCATCTGCGTCGCCTACGACGGCAACAAGCTCGCGGTCATGTTCCCCGAAGGACACATCCCCCCGCACATCGCGACGATGATCCCCGCCAATGAGCTGCGATAAGACACTGCTCTGAACCGCGAAGGGACGGATGGCGAGGACAGCCTCTCCTCATTTAGCCGCCTCGCTTGCGAGGGCGCGGTTCAGCAAACGCGCGCATCTCCCCAAAACCGCGCACGGCGCGAGATCCGCCGGCGCGACGTTCTCAGCGCTCACCCCAGACGGCATGGGGTTGATACAAATTTTTACACGCGAAATCGTAAGTGCCCTCACATCGGGCGCGGGCTTTGCGAGCATGGCGTTCGTCCGGTCACGTGTCGCAGCGTTTGCGACGTGCGGCCGGTGGATGGACGTGTTGTTGTCATCACTCGGGGAACGAGTACGCGGTTTCGGATTCGCTTTCACAACACAAAACTCATCGTCAGCGGTGTCATCGTTTGCAACGGTGCGCTCGCAAAGTCTTCCTCACCACCTCCCCTCGCCGTAGGGGAACTACCTCATGGAGGTTCTCGTGAACATTCATTCCAAAGTCATTGCCGCCGCCGCATTTACAGTCGGCGGAATCGGGCTCGTCGCCATGCCCCCTGCTCAGGCGCAGGACACGGCCACGGGCAATCAATCATCCCAGACCGGCGCCGCTGGGCAGAGCCAAGTCGGGCAGAACCAAGCTGGACAGAGTCAGGCTGGACAGAGTCAGGCTGGACA
>JBBSLV010000106.1:0-10347 GCA_038233535.1 Tepidisphaerales bacterium
ATCGGAGACTTCGGCGGTGAAGGTGTAGGTCGTGTTGGGCTGGAACGCCGTGCCCGTCAGCGTCTGAAAGATACCGCGCAGGTTTTCATCCGCAGACGAAATGAACGCACCGGATCCCGTTGGTCCCTGACCCGGCTGAAAGTCGCGGCTGTCGCGGACGAACCCGGTGCTGGGGCTTCCCGTGTAGCCGATGAGGTCGACGAGAGAATCGGCGATGCCGGCTCCCGTCGCAGAGTCGCCCAATCCGGATTGGCCGTCACCGATGGTTGACGCCAGTGTGAACGTGTGGTCCGGCATCGGATCGCCGGGGTTGTAAGTGGTTCCCTCATAGTCAAAGGTCGATGCCACCGGCGCATTGAAGCCCGGGTTGGTGATGGGCAGCAGTGCCGCCGATGCACCAGACGCTGATAGGGACAGGGCCACCCCCGCCGCCAACAAACCATTCGATTGAGATAGACGCATGACTCGAACCTCCGCAAGTAGGGAAAATAGAAATGAACGCCCGTCGATCACCAGATTACAGCCTGGCGATTATGTAAATGATCCGTTCCGGGAAATCGCCGATTCTTCGAAAGAAGCGGTCCTCCTCAAATCCCAGCCGTCCACACATGACTGCGTAACATTAGCCGGTTGCCGTGGCGGAAACGTCTGGATTTTGCGCTATTATGTCTGGTATCATAAGATAATGCGTCCGGATGCCCCACTTCGTCCCTCGTCTTTCAGAAGCTTTGGGCTGTCCAGCGCGCATGGTCCCGTCGTGCTGCACCGAACGGACCGCCACAACGAGGTGGAACTGAACTTTGTTCAAAGCGGGGCGTTTCGCCCGCAGATCGGGGGATCGTCGACGCTGCTGGCGGCGGGACGGTTGGCGGTGTTCTGGGCGGTGGCGCCTCACCGCGTGATGGAAGCCGACGAAGGGACCATGCTCAGCGTCCTCCGGTTGCCGCTCGCGGACTTCCTGCAATGGAAGCTTCCTTCGGCCCTGAAGCATCGGGTTTTGCACGGGGAGTTTGTCGTGGAGCCGGACGGTTCTCACGCCGCCGTGGATGGCGCGGCGTTTCTTCGGTGGCATGACGATCTCCAGGCCGGCTCGAACCATCGCCGCGAGGCGTTGGTCCTCGAGGTGCAGGCGCGATTGGTGCGATTGGGGCTTTCGCTCTCCGAGGAAATTACCGGTCCCACGAAGCCTGTCATCGAGCAGGCGGACAAGGTCGAGCAGATGACCTCCCTCATCGCCCAGCACTACGCCGAGCCGCTGACCATCAGCGACATCGCCCAAGCGGTGGGGTTGCACCCGAATTACGCCATGACGCTGTTTCGCAAGAGCTGCGGCATGAGCCTGGGTGAATGTTTGACGCAGCAACGGTTGCACCACGCCCAGCGATTGCTGGTGACGAGCGACGCCAAGATCCTGACCATCGCGATGGAGGCCGGCTTCGGATCGGTCAGCCAGTTTTACAGCGTCTTCAAGCGCGTGTGCGGGGGATCGCCGAAAACGTACCGCATCTCGCAGCGACCATGAGCCCGCGCAGGTGGCGGTTTGGTAGCCGTTGGCTCTCACTCTTGCGCGCCGGGTTTGGGCGAATAGGGAATGTCGACGCCGTCGGCCTTCAGCGCGAGCTGCAACCTGGAGACATCGATGTTTCGCGGGAGGATGCCCTGTTTGATCGCCATCGCCGCGGCGGTTCCGGCAGCCTGGCCCTGGAACAAGATGCTGTGCGCCGTGGACATCGCCCTGCCCCCGCCGGTGGCTTTGCCGACGACGAGCAGCCCCTCGATCTTCATGGGGAGAAACGCCCGGTACGGCACTTCAAACGCGTTGTCACCCGTTCGTTGAAAGACGTAGACGCAGTCGGCGTTCCTTTCGCCGCTGTTCATTCCCGCCGAAGTGATTTGTCGTTCGATTTGGATGTAGCGCCCGCCGCGCAGGCTGATGGTGTCTGATACGCGTTCGAGGACGCAGTTCTCAAATCCGGGGATGTGATTCTTGAGAAACTGCTGGAACTCGACCAGCGCAAGCCGGCTGGTCACCTCGGCCCAGTTGACGTCGTCAGCGTTGGTGGGATCGATCCCGGTGATGTACGTGCGCGGCATGGCGATGTCGCCGCGCGCCTTGACCCCTTCGACGATGGCGAGCGTGCCCTCCTCCCCGCGCCGATGCAGCAGCGTCAGCTCGCCTTGATCGATTGCCGCCCGCGCTTTTCGCGCGAAGGCCGGCGGGTAGCGGTCTCCGAGATACTCCGGCCACCACTGATCCCATGGATTCTTGAGCTGTTCAAAGGGCCCGACCTGCTGCTCCATCCATTGTTTGTACGAAGCGTCGAGAGGCTGCGGGTTGTCTTTGACCCATTGCAGGTATTTGGGCTCGTCCACCTCCCCAAGGAACGCCTGAAGGGACATGTACGGCTCCTCGCGAAGCGTTGGCGCGCCGGCCTTGAACGCGACTTCGCAGAGGGCGGTGCTGTCGATGAACACCTTGCCCGCAACCGCCACGCGGCCCTGCGGGGTCTCGACGATGACCGCCTTGATCTGATCATTCTCCACCACCGTCTCAACGAACTTCGCGTGAAACAGCGTCTTCACCCCGGCATCGCGCATCATGGCGAGCATGGCGGTGCTGGCGACGTCGTGATAGCGGATGATGATCTCCCCGCGCTCGATGATCTGTTCCTGCGTGAGCGGCTCCGAACCGTACTGCCCGGTGCGGGCGAGATAGCCGGCGTAATCGCGGAACAACCCTTCCTGAATGGTCGGGCGCCATCCGTCAATGCCGATCACCACGCCCAGCCCGATCGGCACGTGCAGCCCGATGTAGCCGCGCTCTTCGATGAGCAGCACGCTCGCGCCCCCGCGCGCCGCGGCCACCGCGGCGGTGCACCCGCCCAACCCACCCTCGCCGGCGCCGATGATGACCACGTCGGCCCGGTGCGTAACGGGGACCGTCCGCTGAGGCTCGATCACGCTTGCGCCTCCAGCCTCCAGCCGGCTTTTCTGTTCCGCTTGGCTGGGGGACTGGGCACGCGCTGCGCTGCTGATGCCGCACATCATGAGCAAAGAGATGGCCAGGAGATAAAGTTTCATTGAAGTCCTTCGGTTACACGGATCCATTTTTCCTGAAAGCCGGCTCGATCAATGACCTGCGGGTTGAGCAACCCTTTTGGCCGGCGCTTCTGCGACAGGTCCACCATCCCCTGGCACGCGGCCCTGCCGATGTCGCGGAACAGCTCGTCGGTCCACGCGATGCTGTGCGGCGCGAGCAGGACGTTCTGGAGGTCATGAAACCGATTCGGTTCCGTCACCGGCTCGGTCGCGAAGCAGTCCAGCGCAGCGCCGGCGATGCGTCGTTCCTTCAGCGCCGCATGCAGCGCGTCTTCGTCCACGATCCCCCCGCGGGCGGTGTTGATCAGGTAACTGTCCGGCTTCATGAGCGACAGCTCATGCGCACCGATCAGGCCGCGCGTCTGATCGGTTAGTGGGCAATGAATCGAGACGAAGTCGCTCGCGCCCAGCAGCTCGTCCAGTTCCACCAGCCGCACGCCGAGCTTGGCCGCGTCTTGCGGCTTCATGAACGGGTCGAACGCGATGGGCGACTTCATGCCCCACCCGCTCAGCAGCTCGATCAGCTTGCGCGCGATCCCGCCCAGCCCGATGACGCCCAGCGTCCGATCGCGCAGCTCCCTGCCCATATAAAGAACGCGGTCGTCCCACCTGCCCTGGCGCAGCAGCCGGTCCTTCGCCAGCACGTGGTGGGACAATCCGATCATCCACCCCACCACCGCCTCGGCGACGGGTCGATCGACAGCGCCGGCGGTGATGAAGACCGCGACGTCCGCTTCCGTGCACGCCGGCACGTCCACCGCGTCGTAGCCCACGCCGAAGCGCCCGATCGCGAGCAGATCGTTTGCGTTGGACACCGTTTCGCGCGTGACTGACGGCGTCAGGACGATGACCCCGTTCGCGCCGGCGAGTTGGTCAGCCCCGATCTGCTTGCGGTGCTCGGCGAACGAGCGCACCTCGATGTTCGGATGCGCTTCGAACACGCCGAGTCCGAGGTCGGCGTACTTCGGCTTGCCGGCGGCGTCGTAGAAGTCGCCGGTGAGGGCGACACGGAACGGCTTGCTCATGGTTCCTCTCGTCAGGTTCATTTCCAGGGAGGGCCCGCGGGCGTCGCGGTGCGCTCGTCAACGACCCGCCGCTCGGGCTTGGGCCCCGCGTAGACCCAGATCATCGCCATCGGCTGATCGCTGTCGTTGATGAAGTAGTGCACGCGCCCGCGCGGCTGGAGCGCGGTCGAGTATCCGCTCATCGAATAACGACGTCCCTCGACGACGCAGGTGGCCGTGCCCGCGACGATGCAGATGCTCTCGTCAAAGTCGTGGATGTGCGCCGGCAACCGTCCGCCGGGCGCGAACACTCCGTAACCTCCGCTCATCTCGATGCCTGGCATCAACGTTTCGTTGAAGAAGTCGATGAACGTCGCGCCCGCGCCGGCTTGGAACCGCTTGGCGGTGCTGAAGCGGTTCACGCGCTCCTGCCCCGACCGGCCCGGCCCCGTCGACTCGTCGGCCATCGACTTGCGCGAGAAGAACTTCTCCACCAGCTCGCGCGCCGGCGCATCGGTCGGGAGCGCGATGTGAAACACCGCCTCGCGGCTGCCCGACGCGTTCTTCACGTAATGCGCCAGCCCCGGCGGGATCACGACGTTGTCCAGCGGCGAGAGCAGGTACCGCCTGCCCTCGACTTCCATGACGGCCGAGCCTTCGAGCAGCGTGACGGACTCGCTGAACGTGTGCCGGTGATACGCCAACTGAGCCGCCGGGGCGAAGCGAACGATGCCGGTGGTGAGCTTCTTCGCCTGGTTGTGCGCCCCGACGAGACACTCGAAGACCACGCCGCGGTCGATTTCGATCTTGCGCCCGCTGCCCAGATCATTCATCACTTCGGGTCGATCCGGGCGGAACGATTCCGGCGGGCGGTCCATCGGGACGGCCGGGGGGGGCTCGCTTTCGGGCTGAAACTGCGGGTTGATCTTTCGGTCGCGCCCCACGCTGGCCAGCGCCCCGCGCAAGCTGCGCAGGAGCAATCCCCCGTCCAGCCCCAAGGCCAGCATCTTGAATCCCTGCGCGCGGCGCTCGGCGAGGTTCGCATCACCCGTCGCCACGACGCCCACGTGCTTCCCCGCCGAAACGATCGCGTCCTTGATGTCCAGCAGTTGTTCCGCGACGCCCGGCCCTTCCCACTGTCCGGGAAAGCCCGCGGAGCTGGAGTAGTCCGCCGGCCCGAAGAAGAACAGATCGACGCCGTCGACGCGCAGCAACTGGCGGATGTTGCGCCCCCCGCGGACGGTCTCGATGATGGGCACGACCAGGACGTTCTCGTTCGCCTCCTGCGCGTGCTCGACGAAGCATTGGCCCCAGCAGGTCGCGCGCTCCGCGCCGATGCCGCGCACCCCGTCGGGGGGATAGTGCGCGAACGCGACGGCCTCGCGAAGCTGGTCAGCCGACTCGACCCACGGCAGCACGACGCCGTCGGCGCCGATGTCCAGCGCCCGCTTGATCAGCCCGACGTTGCACTCGGCGACGCGCACGAGCGCGACCGTCTCGCTGCGAACCGTTGCCCGCAGGTGCTCGACGATCTCCTTCCAGTCCAGGTGCCCGTGCTCGGCGTCGATGACGACCCAATCCAGCCCAAGCGCCACGGCCATCTCGGTGATGCTCGGGCTTTCGAGCGTCACCCACAGCCCATACACCGGCTCGTTGGCGGCGAGTTTCTGGCGCAGTTTTCGAATCGCGGGAGTTTTCATAGCTGGATCGACTTGCTTGCCTTACTCGTCACGATACCACGCGTTGTATACAGCAGCCACTTTCAAGTGAATGCCGTCCGACCTCGCACACAACTTCCATCGTCATTCCGCGGAAAATACGCTCACCTGATGCACCTGTAACTCGCCTGCGCCGCCCACTTCAACCTCGGCGTGGTGGTCGCGACGGTCGTCGAGAAGCGGGATCGTTCCGTCCGGCTGTTCAACACCATCAAGAACCACGCGCGTGACGCTCGTGCCCCCGCCCACCTTGCGGACGTGGATGTGGTGGAACGTTTCGCGGTAGCGGTAGTGCACGTCGAATGAATCCCACTCCCTGGGGAACACCGGCTCCACGCGCAGCCGATCAACCTCCAGGCGCAGGCCGAGCAACGATTCGGTGATCAGCCGGTACATCCACCCGGCCGATCCGGTGTACCAGGTCCATCCGCCCCGTCCGGCATGTTGGGGGTTGGTGTACACGTCGGCTGCCAGCACGTACGGCTCGACCTTGTAGCGATCGATGACCGTTTCGTTGTCGCCATGCCGCACGGGGTCGATGAGGCGGAACAGTTCCCACGCCCGCTCGGCGTCGTCGGACTTCGGCGAGCTTTGTCGAGCCGCGGCGGCGAACGCCATCACCGCCCAGACCGCCGCGTGCGTGTACTGGCCCCCGTTCTCGCGCACGCCGGGCACGTAGCCCTTGATGTACCCGGGGTTGAGGTGCGACTTGTCGAACGGTGGGTCGAAGAGCTGGATCACCCCGATGTCGCGCCTCACGAGCCGCTCATCGAGCGCATCCAGCGCTTGCCGCGCGCGGTCGGCGTCTCCGGCGCCGGACAGGATCGACCAGCTCTGCGGCAGCGAGTCGATCTGACATTCGGGGCTGGAGATCGAGCCGATCGGTTCGCCGTTGTCGAAATACGCGCGGCGATACCACGCGCCGTCCCAGCCGTGCAGCTCGATGTTCTTCCGCAGCCTCGCGGCCTCGGCGGCGCACAATTCCGCGAAAGCAACGTCCTGCCTGCGCCGGGCGATGTCCCCGAACTGAATGAGCACGTCATAGAGGAAGAAGGCCAGCCAGACGCTCTCGCCCCTGCCGTGCTCCCCGACGAGGTTCATCCCGTCGTTCCAGTCCCCGCAGCCCATCAGCGGCAGCCCGTGCTCCCCGAAATGCAACCCGTTGCGGATCGCGCGGACGCAGTGCTCGTAGACGGTGGCGGATTCTTCCGACCGTCCCGGCAGGTCGTAGTAGCTCTCCTCGTCGAGCTTGACGGGTCGGCCGTCGAGGAAGTGAACTTTTTCGTCCAAGACGCCTGTGTCGCCCAGCGCCGCGACGTAGCGGCAGGCGGCGTACGGGAGCCAGAGGTAGTCGTCGGAGATGCGCGTCCGCACGCCGCGACCGGAGGGCGGGTGCCACCAATGCTGCACGTCGCCCTCGCGGAACTGATGGGCGGCCGAGCGCAGGAGCTGCTCGCGCAGGATCCCCGGCTCGTTGTGGGCCAGCGCCATCGCGTCTTGAAGTTGATCGCGGAACCCGAAGGCGCCGCCGGACTGATAGAACCCGCTGCGCGCCCACATTCGGCAGGCGAGAACCTGGTACAGCAGCCATCCGTTGGCCAGGAAGTTGAGCGAGGGTTCGGGGGTCTGAACGTGAACGGCGCCGAGCGTGCGATTCCAGTAATCCCAGACGCCCTCCAGCGCCTGCCGCGCCGAGCCCGTTCCGCGGAACCGGTTGACGAGGTGCCGCGCATCGGACAGGTCGCGACCGGACCCGAACGTGAAAGCGATCTCGCGCTCCTGACCGTCGGCCAGCTCCACCGTGACCTGCATCGCGGCGCAGGGGTCGAGTCCGGCGCCGACGCGGCCGGACAGGCGCGTTCGCGCCATGCCGGCGGGGTTGGCGGCGCTTCCGTTGCGCCCGAAGAACTCGGTCCGGTCGCCGGTGACGGTGCGCTGCGCCTCGCTGGTGTCGAGGAACGCGACGCGATCCCCGAACTCGCTGTTGTACGCGTTGCGCGCCAGCAGCGCGCCGGACTTGGGATCGACCTCCGTCACCACGTGCAACAAATTCGCCGGGCGATGACTGCCAAGCACAAGCTCGAACGCGCCGGTGACGGACAACCGCCGCGCCCTTCCCGAACCGTTGCGCAGCTTGATAACAATGAACTTTACGGGCGCATCGGTGGCAACGTACGTGCGCAGCTCCGTCGAGATGCCGTCCTCGGTGTACTCAAAGACGCTGTAGCCGAAGCCGTGGCGGGTGGTGTACGGCATGGGCCCGCGCGCCGGCAGCGGGGTGGGCGACCAGAACCGCCCGCTCTCTTCGTCGCGGACATAGAACGCTTCCCCGCTGGGATCGCTGACCGGGTCGTTGTTCCACGGGGTGAGCCGGTAGCCGTGGGCGTTCTCGCACCACGTGTACGCCCCGCCGCTCTCGCTGATGACCGTGCCGAACCACGGGTTGGCCAGCACGTTGACCCAGGGCGCGGGCGTGGGCGACTCCGGCGTGGTCGTGATGACGTACTCGCGGCCGTCGTGGGTGAACCCCCCGATGCCGTTGAACGCCACCAGATCCGCCCGCTGCACCTCGACGGCGACGGGGGGTTCCTGCTCCCGCTTGCGAATCGCGTTGAAGCGCGGCAGCGCCGGCTCCGGGCGCGCGCGGCGCTCCATCTGCTCGGCCAGCGTCCCGCCCGTGTCGCTGATGACGACGCGGGCCACCGTCTGCATCAGCACCTTGTCCTCATCGGACATCTGCTCGCTGCGCCGGACGAAAACGCCGCCCGGCCGATCGAGCAGGCTGGCCTCGCCGCGCGAGGTGACCACGCTCAGGATCTGTTCGTGCAACACCTGTCGGTATCCGGACTGGTCTTCATTCCAGATGACCAGGTCGACGAGAAGCCCCTTCACCCGCCAATAGGTGTGCGCCTGCACGAGTTGCCGCACGAGCTGAACGTGCGACAAGTCCCCGATGCGCAGGAGCACGATCGGGAGATCACCGGAGATGCCGTACCCCCACAAACCCGATTGCCCCCTCCGGTTGCGGGCGATGACGCTCCCGGGCGCGCGGAGCAGCGGGTTGGCGTAGAGGATGCTGCTGGCGAGTCGCCCGTACAGCTGCGTGTCGGCTTCGGTGGCGTCGAGCTGCCCGTGGATGACCTGGCTCTGCGTCCAGGCGAGCTCGAATACCCGGTCGGCCAGGTGGCGATCGTGGTACTTCTCGATCAGCGCCGTCGCGCCTTCGCGCGTCTCGGCGACGCCGGTCACGAGGTGCACCCGCGCCGTTTCGCCGGGCTGAATGACGACGGTGTTGCGCACGGCGACGGCGGGGTCGAGCACCGACCCCTCGCTGTCGCCCAGCGCCCGCCGGTGCATCGCCGCCGGGTCCGCGACCGTGCGTCCCCGGCCGATGAATTCCGCCCGGCCCGTCTCGTACGACGTGGCGCCGGTGACGGCGCCGTGCACCGTCATGAGGTGCATCATCCAAGGCGGGCGCTCCCCGCCCGAGCGCGGGCGGCGCGTGGCGAGGATCGCCTGGCGCTCGCGGACGAGCTGCGTCTGCACGAACAACTTGCTGAACGCCGGGTGCGCCGCGTCCGCCGCCGGCGTGGCGAGCACGACCTCGGCATAGCTCGTGAACTCGATCGTGCGCGCGTTTTTCCCGCGGTTGGTGACGCTGATGCGCCGCAGCTCGATGTCGTCCTCGGGCGAGACGCTGATCTCCGCGTGCGTTTCAATGTCCCCATCGTGCCGGCGGAACTCGGCGCGACCCTGCGAGTAGATCGCTTCGTACTTGGCAGCGCGTTTGCGGGTCGGCTGATGGGCAACCGACCAGAACTCCCCGGACTCGACGTCGCGCAGGTAACAGAACGTGCCCCACCCGTCGATGGTCGGGTCCTCCTGCCATCGCGTGACCGCCAGGTCGCGCCAGCGGCTGTACCCCCCGCCCGACGCGGTCACCATCACGTGATACCGTCCGTTGGAGAGCAGGTGCGCCTCGGGCGCGGGCGTGTGCGGCGTGTTGAAAACGCGGAAGTGCACCTCCGCATCCGACGGCGCGCCCCGGGCGGCGGACACCTCGGCCGGGTGCGGGAACACCGACGCGGCGCGCGGCACGCGCTCCTGAAGCAGGAGGTCGGTCGCCTGGAACGCCGGATCCGACATGAACCGGCGTTGCATCGGGCGATCGAGCAGCAGGTACGCCAGCGAAAGCAGCGCCATCCCCTGATGGTGCACCATGTAAGAACGGACCGTCACGCTCTCCTGCCCGCGCGGCAGGCGCGCGGGCGTGTAGTCGACGGCTTCGTAAAATCCATATGCCCCGAATTGCCCGTCGCGCGCCAGGCGGCGGAGGTTGGCGGTGGACGACTCAGGGTCGATCATCAGCCCCATGGCGCTCGCGTACGGCGCGATCACCACGTCGTCGGCCAGCCCGCGCTTGAACCCCAGGCCGGGGACGCCGAAGGCGTGGTATTGGTACGTCAGGTGCGCGTCGGTCTTGCTGTAGCCGGACTCGGACACCCCCCACGGCACGCCGCGCTCCC
>JBBSLV010000107.1:0-10307 GCA_038233535.1 Tepidisphaerales bacterium
CGGTCGGCCGGGGTGGCGGTGGGGACACGGGCGGGGGGCTGGGTCGATGAAGGCTGAGTGGGTGGGGGGGGGGTCGTGCGGGTGATGGTTGGCCCCGCTCCTTGCGGTCGTTGACGGCGTTCGGTCCGGGCGATGCGTCGGGGGCATCGGGCGCATCGGGCACATCCACCACGTCGCGGGCATCCGCCGCGTCGGGCGCATCGGGCGCGGGCGCGGGCGGAATCAACGCGGCCCGGTCGGGCATGCGCGCCGACGGCGCCGTCGGGGATTCCAGCAGCTCGATCACCGCGCGCAGCGGGATGTCCACCCACTGCGGCCGGCTGTTCAACTCGTACCGCACCTCGTACAGCGCCTTGTCCAACAGCCAGGCCCGCAACAGCAGTTCCACTTCGGCGACGCTCTCGGGAACCAGGTCGGGGCGCAGCTCGCGGGCGTGGTGCACGTACGCGCGGACGAACTCGCGCCCCAGCCACGCGCCCCAGGTGCGCGCGCCGCGCAGGTGCCGGTCGCGGCCGGCTTCCTTCTCGGGCGGGAGCAGCGCCCAGTGGTTGCGCAGGCACGTCGAGGCCGCGTAGTCAAAGCTGCGGACCATCCCCGCGACGTCGCGCAGCGGGGAGCGCTTCAGCCGCCGTTCCCCGACGCTGCGCAGCGGCTCGCCCTCGAAGTCGATGATGACGAAGTCCTTGCCGGTCCACAGCACCTGCCCGAGGTGGTAGTCGCCGTGCAACCGGATGCGCGACGCGCGCATCCCGCGCGTCGTCGGCCCGCGGAAGACGTTCATGATGTCCGGCTCGCGGCTCAAAACGTGCTGCGCAAGCTCCTTCACGTCGCCGGCCAGCGTGTTGCCCTGCTGGGCGATGGTCTGGAACGTCGCACGCATCGTGTTGCGCATCGACTGGAGCAGCCCGCGCTGGTAGGTCGGGCCGTAGGGCTCGGGGCGGAACGATTCCTCGCCGTGGTCGTCGGCCAGCGCCGCGTGCATCTCCGCGGTCCGGCGTCCGAGGAGGCGGACGAGCTCGAGCGGCTCGGCGATGAGCGTGACGATCGGTTGCGGCGGGCCCTCATCCCCGCCCCCGCACCCGGGATCGCCCGGCAAACACAAGGCGGAAATCTGCTCCGGCGGCAGCGCGTCCAGCCCCTCGAAATAGCGCTGCCCGTAGTCCAGGAACGCGGACCAGGCGTCCTCCTCGTGCGGCACGTATGCCAGCACGACCGCCAGCGTCTGCTGAGCCACCCCATCACGTATGACTTCGAGGGCCGCGACCACCGGGGCCGCGTGCGGGAAGCCTGCCCGCGCCGTGAGGTGCTCGCCCATCTCCAACTCCGGGTTGGTTCCCTCGCCTAGCTTGCGGTACAGCTTGAAGATGAGCTGATCACCGAAGACGACGTTGGTGTTGCTCTGCTCGCGCTGCGGGAGGTGAACGGCGAGGGTTTCGACGTCCGGCACCGGCCCACCGGGGTTGCCTACGCGCCGCCCGACGACGCGAAGGCGTTGCCCGCGGAGGTCGCCCCCGCGCAACGCCTTGTCCAGCAGCAGGCGCGCGAACGCCGGATCGGTCATGCCGTCGCGCACGATCCACCGCCGCCCGGCGCCGTCGAGCACGGCCAGCAAGCCGGGGACTTCCGTGGCCGGCGGCGGCGCGGCGGCGGCGGTGTGCGGGGCGGCGACGGGAGGCGCGTCGGCGGAGGGTTCGGCGGGGTCGGCCATGAGCGGCAAGGCGTAGGTGTCCGGCTCGCCCTCGTTGAAATCCACCTCGATCAGGAAGATGGCGCGCTCGACCTCCCCCTCGAACCCCACGGGCAGCCGCTCGATGACCGATACGCTGTTGATCGACCGCGCCTTGGAAACGAACCACCGCCGCGCCGGCAGGAGGCGGGGGAGCTGCGCTTCGAGCTGTCTGCGGAAGCCGTCGTCGGCGAGAATCTCACCCTCGCTGCCCCCGCCTAAGGCGCCGACCCGGATCTCCGGCAGTTGCCCGCCGTCGGACGCGGCGTCGGCGTCGGTCTTGCTCGGTTCGAGCAGGAACCAGTAGTATCCGTGCGGCGTGAGCGCCAGCGTGCACTTTCCGTCCGGACCGATCACGGGGAACCGCACGTTGCCGAACATCTCGATGGGCGTGGCGCCGGCGAACGCCGACAGATCAAGCTCCACCGGCTGCGACAGGCGCGAGAGGTTCGCGACGATCAGAACCTGCTGCTCGTCGTCCGTGCGGAGGAACGCCAGCACCTTCGGGTTGGCAGGGTTGAGAAACCGCACGTCACCGCGCCCCAGCACCGGCGTTCGCTTGCGCAGCGCGATCAGCCGCTTCATCCACCACAGCAGCGATGATGGATTGCCGTTCTGCGCCTCGACGTTGATCGTCTCGTAGTGGTACTCCGGGTCGATGATGACGGGCAACAGCAGCCGCTGCGGGTTGGAGCGGCTGAAGCCGGCGTTGCGGTCGGCGCTCCACTGCATCGGGGTGCGCACCCCGTTGCGGTCGCCCAGGAAGATGTTGTCGCCCTTGCCGATCTCGTCGCCGTAATACACCACCGGCGAGCCGGGCATCGAGAACAGCAGGGCGTTCATCAGCTCGATCTTGCGCCGGCTGTTGTCCATCAGCGGGGCGAGCCGGCGGCGGATGCCCATGTTGATGCGCGCGGCGGGGTCGGAGGCGTAGACGCGCCACATGTAGTCGCGCTCCTCGTCGGTCACCATCTCCAGCGTCAGCTCGTCGTGGTTCCGCAGGAACATCGCCCATTGCGCGTTGGCGGGGATGGGCGGGGTTTGCTCGAGGATGTCGATGATCGGGTAACGGTCCTCCATCCGCACGCTCATG
This sequence comes from Tepidisphaerales bacterium, assembly GCA_038233535.1. Classification (GTDB taxonomy): domain Bacteria; phylum Planctomycetota; class Phycisphaerae; order Tepidisphaerales; family Tepidisphaeraceae; genus DASYWJ01. The sequence goes on from JBBSLV010000107.1 coordinate 2,820, forward strand.
AACAAGCGCGGCATGAGCGGGAAGTGGAAGTTCATGTGGCATTCGTCGCCGTCGCCGAAGTACTGCACGGCGTCCTCCGGCCACTGGTTCGCCTCGGCCAGGAGCATCCGACCGGGGTGGCGCGCATCGACGTGCGATCGCAGCTTCTTCAGGAACGCGTGCGTCTCCGGGAGGTTCTCGCAGCTCGTGCCCTCACGCTCGTACAGGTAGGGGACCGCGTCCAGCCGCAGCCCGTCCACGCCCGCGTTCAACCAGAAGTCGAACGCCTTGAATACGGCCTCGTGAACGAGCGGGTTGTCGAAGTTCAGGTCAGGCTGGTGCGAGAAGAACCGGTGCCAGTAGTACTGGCCGGCATCGTGGTCAAACGTCCAGTTGCTGCGCTCGTAATCCTTGAAAATGATGCGCACGCCGGCGTACTTCTCCGGATCGTCGCTCCAGACGTAAAAGTCGCGCTCCGGGCTTCCCTTGGGCGCGCGGCGGGCGCGCTGGAACCACTTGTGCTGATCGGAGGTATGGTTGATCACCAGTTCGGTGATTACGCGCAGCTGCCTGCGGTGCGCTTCCTCGACGAACCGCAGCGCGTCGTCGATCGTGCCATACGATCGGTGAACGCTCTCGTACTCGGCAATGTCGTACCCGTCGTCCTTCAGCGGGGACGGGTAAAACGGCAGCAGCCAGATCGCGGTGACGCCCAGCTCCTGGAGGTAATCGAGCTTTGAGATCAGCCCGTTGAAGTCGCCCACGCCGTCGCCGCTGCTGTCGCTGAACGAGCGGACGTGCAACTGGTAGATGACGGCGTTGCGGTACCACAGCGGTTCTTCCGGCATCGCCGCGGGCGAGGCGGCGCGCGGGCGGGCGGATGGATGCGAAATGGCAGGTGTGTCGGTCAAGTCAATCGCTCCCAGCACGCGAAACCCTCATCCTGGCCTTCTCCCGGAGTACCGGGAGAAGGGACGGGAAAGCTAGACGAAGTTCTCAAAATCCGCCTCCGTGCGCGACAACCGTCGCACGGCGAACACGTGGCCGGGCAGCGTGCCCGGGTCCAACCCCACGACGGCATGATATCCCTGCCAACGGTAGCGCAGATCGGTGAGCAGGTCGTGCACCTGAAACGGCTGGTCGGGCTTGATCCCCAGCCCATCCAGATCCAGATCGATGTTGCCCCAATGCGCGTGGTGGGGGTCGGTGTTGACGGCGACGAGGCTCGTGCTCTCGCCATGCGTCTTGCTGTAGCAGACGACCGATTCATTATCCACCTTGTGAAAACGCAGCCCGCGATCGTGCTGCAATGCGCTGTTGCCGCGGCGGATCTGGTTCAACCGCCCGAGCAGCTCGGCCAGCGAGTTCGGCGAGTTCAAGTCCCACTGGCGAATCTGGTACTTCTCGCTATCGAGGTATTCCTCGCTTCCCGTGCGCATGGGCCGACCGTCCATCAGCTCGAACGCCGGGCCGTATATGCCGTAATTCGCTGACAGCGTGGCCGCGAGGATCGCGCGCACGACGTACGCCGAGCGCGCGTCGGTCTGCAAATACTCGTTCAAAATGTCCGGCGTGTTCGGCCAGGGGTTGGGCCGGAAGAAGTCGACCACCGGCTGCGTCGTCAGCTCCGTGAAATACTCGCGGATCGACCATGGGTCGTTCCGCCACGCGAAGTACGTGTACGACTGCGTGAACCCCAGCTTGGCCAGCCGGTACATCACCTTCGGCCGGGTGAACGCCTCGGCGAGGAACAACACGTTCGGATCGCGCTGCTTCACCTGGGCAATCAGCCACTCCCAGAACGGGAACGGCTTGGTGTGCGGGTTGTCAACGCGGAAGATGCGCACCCCGTGGTCCACCCAGTGCATCACCACGCGCAGCAGCTCGTTCCACAGCGCCTGCCAGTCGTCGCACTCGAAGTCGAAGGGGTAGATGTCCTGATACTTCTTCGGCGGATTCTCCGCGTATTGGATCGTGCCGTCGGGGCGGTGGCGGAACCACTGCGGATGCGACTTCACGTACGGGTGGTCGGGCGAGCACTGAAACGCGATGTCCAAAGAGATTTCGATCCCGCGCTCGCCCGCGGCGGCGACGAGGTGATCGAAATCCTCCATCGTTCCAAGCTGCGGGTGGACCGCATCGTGCCCGCCCTCGGCGGCGCCGATCGCCCACGGGCTGCCGACGTCGTCGGGCTCGGCGACGGGCGCATTGTTCCGCCCCTTGCGAAACGCCCGCCCGATCGGGTGGATCGGCGGCAGGTACAGCACGTCGAACCCCATGTTCGCGATGGAGTCAAGCCGTCCCTCGACGTCGCGCAGCGTGCCGTGGCGCGTCGGGTCGGGCGAGGCCGAGCGCGGGACCAGCTCGTACCACGTGCTGAAGCGCGCCTTGGTCCGGTCAACCCAGATCAGGACGGGGGTAGGCCATTCCGTGGCGAAGTGGCGCGGCGCGTGGCGGCGCATCAGCGTTGCCAACGTCGCGCCCAGCGCCACTTCCGTCGCTTCGTCGCGCGAGTCCGAACGCAGCAAGGTGGCAAGCGACGCCAGCGACCGGCCCGCCTCCCCCTCGGCAGCGCCGGCGGCTTCTTCGACGAGCTGCGCGCCGATGAGCAAATCGACCCCGACGTTCTGTCCCGCCGCGACCCGCTTTTGCAGGTCATACCGCCACGTCGCGAACCGATCGACCCACGCGACCACGGTGAACTCGTGCCACCCGACCGCGTGCACGTCAAACTCGCCTGCCCATCGGTCGTTGACCAGCGGACTCATGTCGACCTCGTGCCACTCCGCGGCGGCCCCTTCCCGCCGGTGACGCAACGCGACGCCGATCTTGTCGTGACCGTCGGTGAATGCGTCGGCTTCGACCGTGACCGTCTCCCCCGCCGACCGCTTGGCGGGAAACCGGCCGCAGTCAACGCGCGGCGTCACGTTCTCAATCACCGCGCGAGCGCGACCGCTCGGGGGCGCAGTTTCCCCTGCGGTTCGTCCCGAAGGCGCGCCGCGCGTTTCCGTCCTGGATGCGACTGATGCGTTCATACGATCAGGAACCTAAATGTTCCCGACGCAAACGGGAATGCACGAAGCGGACGAATCCGCAAAACATCACGAATGAAACCTGTAAAACAACCCACCGCCGCGAGGAACGCCCCGCATTTTCCACAGCGGCATGGCCGCTTCAGCGGTCACGTCCGGGCCCAATCACGACACACTCGTACGGCAGGAGGTGCTCGAGACGCGTTCCCTCGCGCGTCCCGCCATACTGCCGCGCTTCAGACGCGAAGAGCACCACGTCGCCTTCCACCAACGGCTGCGGCGGCGATTGATTCTCAGCTGTAAGGTTGAAATACGCGCGCAGTGATGATTCCCCCTGGCCGCGGGTGAATTCGACGACTTTTTCGTTCACCAGCCGGGACGATCGGTTCGCGAAGTCCCGCATCGCCGGCCAGGTGCGGCGCCCGGTGAGCAAGTCCCGATACAACCGCCGCAAGCCGGCGTGTTCCGTCCCGTCCGGCCACGACCAGCTCAACTTCGCGGATTCAAACGTTTCGACCGCCGCCGGGTCGGGCACGTCCCCGACGCCGCCGACCAAATCCTTGAATTCGCTCATGCGACCTTTGCGGACCGCTTCTATCAGTTCCGGACCGCTGAACGAACAGAAGAACGGGAACGGACGGCGCTCGCCGTACTCCTCGCCCATGAAGATCAGCGGAACGTGAGCGGACACCAGCAGCAGGCTGGATCCCAGGCGCTGCTTGGCGTATTGGTCGATCAGCGCCGGGAGCCGGTCGCCTTGGGCGCGGTTGCCCACCTGATCGTGATTCTGGATGCAGACGACGAACTGGTCGCCGGTGAGGTCCGGGTCCGGCGGGGCGCCGTGCTTGCGCCCGCGGTGGGGGCTGTACGTCCACGCGAAGAGGAACGGCGTCTCTAGCGCCCGGGCGATCTGCTCGGCCTGTCCGTACTCGCTGTAATACGCGCGCCGCTCGCCGGTGAGGTGTGCGTGGACGGCGTGGTGAAAGTCATCGCTCCACTGCGCATCCAACCCGTGCCCGCTGCGCTGGGGCGGGCGGATGATGCGCGGATCGTTCAAATCGCTCTCGCCGATGATGACGATCTCGCGTTCCTGCTCCCGCGCCACCTCGTTGGCCGTCTCCTTGATCGACGCCAGGATGTGGCGTGCGCCCAAATCGTAGATCGCATGCACCGCGTCGAGCCGCAGCCCGTCGAGGTGAAACTCTGCCAGCCACATCCGCACGTTGTCGAGCACGAAATCGCGCACCGCGTCCGACCCCGGGCCGTCGTAGTTCATCGCCGCGCCCCACGGCGTCTTGTATTTGTCGGTGAAGTAAGGCCCGAACTCGCGGAAGTACGAACCCTCCGGGCCGAAGTGGTTGTAAACGACATCGAGGATGACCGCGATGCCCTGCGCGTGGGCCGCATCGACAAGCCGCGCCAACCCGTACGGCCCGCCGTACGTGTTCTGCGCCGCGTACGGGAGCACCCCGTCGTACCCCCAGTTGCGCCCGCCGGGGAACTGGTTGACGGGCATGACCTCCAGCGCCGTGATCCCCAGCTCCTTCAAATCCGGCAAGCGTGGAATGATCGCGTCAAAGGTGCCTTCGGGCGTGAACGTCCCGACGTGCAGCTCGTAAATCACCAGATCCCGGCGTGCCACCCCTTTCCACGGGTTGTCCGACCATTCGAACCGTCCCGGCCGCACGACCGCCGACGGTCCCGCGACCCCGTCCGGCTGCCACAGCGAGCACGGATCCGGCCGCTCCTCGCCGCCGTTCAACCGGAACGCGTAGCGCTGAGCTTCCACGACATCCGGTTCGGTATGAACGAAAAATCCCTCGCCTTCACCGCGCATCGCCAGCGTCCCGCGGGGGCCGCCAGTCAACACCAGATCCACGCGCTCAACATTCGGCGCCCACACGCGCCATTGAACGGCATTGTCTTCCAGCGCCACCGCCCCGGTCCGCCGCGCTCTTACGTTTGTGGTCGGCATATTGCTTTTCTTCCTTTTCCAAACCCCAAGCAAAATCCACGCCGGGCCTGCCGTGCTTTCAGCGGAATCGTCAGGCTCGGTTAATGATTGCACGCACCATCACGCTGCGCTGTGAACGAGCGCGCGGCTGATCGGGGTTTAGCTGACGATCTTCGCCTTGCGGAAGGCGCGGTCAATGCGTTCGATGCTGGCCGGATCGGCGGTGTGCCGGCGGTTTTCGATCCGGCTGATTGTTTCGGCGCGCACGCCCGACCGCCTGGCCAATTCCGCCTGTGACCAACCCGCCTTGTGTCTTGCTTGCAGAATTCGACGCGCGATCAAGGCACGGGCATAGGCGACGGCGGGGATATTGCCGTCGGCATCGGGGCCGGGGAGCGGGGGCAGCCCGGCTTCCGCTTCGCCCGCGCGTGCGCGCAGACGCTCGAAGTCGGCCCGTGGAACGATGACGAACTCCTTCCCGGCGACTGTCAGGGTTTGTGCTTCCATCAGGAATCTCCGTAAACGTCCCGCCGGTTGTCTATCGCCCACACCTGCACCACGTCGCCCGTGACCCGGAACACGATCCGCCAGTCGCCGGTCCGCAGCCGCCAGTTGCCCTTGAGCGAACCGCGCAGCGGCTTGGCCCCGCTGACGGCCGACCATTGCTCAAGCTTCTCCAACAGGTGGTGAACCCGACTGACAATGGGATTCTTCAGCGCGCTCAACTGCCGCGCCGCTTCCACCGTCAGAGACACCCGGACCATCCCGGCATGATATGACCATGACATTATGTGTCAAGGAATGTCTGGTGTTCGCGTTGGTCGCAACGACCTCGCTACCCGCGATGCCCAAACGGCGAAGGCGACGGGAACGGACGGCAGACCCGCCCCCGCCGACGCCGACCGAAGCGCGAACAATACCGACGGCGAGGGCGACGCCGGGCGCACCCCGGGGGCACCCAAAGCGTCACCCATCGACTGGCTGGGATAGGGGTATTTTGTTCGGCATCAATCGGCGGAAATGACGGGCGGGATGAACCGACGATAACCCCTGTCACTGGCGGGAATTGGCAGCAAAAAACCCCTCCGGCGGGGAGGGGGAAAAAGAGCGGGCGATGGGATTCGAACCCACGACGTCCAGCTTGGGAAGCTGGCATTCTACCACTGAATTACGCCCGCAAAAGCCGCGCCAGGTTCTGACAAACACTTACGAGCGACGAATGCGATTTCTGACACCTTTTGCGCCACGTGGCTTGCGCCATTCGGCGGAAAAATGTCAACCTTCACATCCTACCACGCCCCGAGTCGGGAACAAGGGCAGACTTTATCACCGTCACCGGCCCGAGAGCCGGTTAGCAGTCGCGTGCCAGATCATCCCGAGCATCAGGAGGCCCAAGCCGACCGCCCACACTTTCCACTCGACCCAGAAGGCGAGGAACAGGCATGCCGCCAGCCCCGCCCACGCGAGCCACCGGCCGTACAGCCGCTGGTCGGCGGGCAGGTACAAGGCCGCGAGGTTCGTGATCGCATAGTAGATCAGCACAGTGAAGGCGCTGAACGACCACGTGGTCTTGACGTTCCCGATCAAAGCGAGTGCCGCGATGACCACGCCCATCACGACGACGGCCACCGTTGGGGTGGTCAGCGCGACGTTCAGGCGGGCCGTGGCGCTGGGCATATCGCCGCGTCGGCCCATTGCCAGCAGGACGCGGGAGAGGCCGAGGATCAGGTTCAGCAGCACGCCCACCATCGCCGTCATCGCGCCGATGGCCACGACGGCGTGGATGCCGGGGACGGGGAACTGCCTCGCGGCGACCTCAAGCGGAGCGGCCTGCGACCTGGCGACCGTCCCCAGCGTTCCCGCGCCGACCGAGGCGATGGCGACGACGGCGACCGCGACGTACAGGATCGCTGAGACCCAGAGCGTCACGACGATCGCGCGGGGGATCGTCACGCGGGGATGATGGACCTCCTCTCCCAGCGTGGCGATGCGGCCATACCCCGTGAAGGCGACGAACATCAGCGCCGTGGCCTGAAGCACGGCCGGCCAGAACCCCGCTGCCGCCGCCGTCCCTGACAGGTTCGTGAGGTTCACGCGACCGTTCTTGACGGCAGCGGGAATGCCCGAGGCGACGAACGCCACCAGCGTCAGGATCGTGACCGAGACGACGGCGATGTTGACCCGGTTGGACTGGCGGATGCCGCATAGAACCACGGCGGTCAACACGACGACGGTAGCGGCGGCCACGGCGACGAGCAGCATCCGGCCCTGTTCGATGAAACCGAGTGTGTTCAGCAAATAGCCGGCAAACCCCAGCGCCGCCGTCGCGGCCGAGGCGCTCTTGGCGCAGAGGAACATCCACCCGGCGCTGAACCCAAGCCACGGACGCAGGAACTTGTACCCATACTCGTACGTCCCGCCGCTGACGGGGTGGCTGGCGGCGAGTTGGGCGCTGTTCAGCGCGTTGAACGTCGCGACAACGGCGGCGATGGCGATGGCGATGATGACGGCCGGACCGGCCAC
>JBBSLV010000108.1:0-10278 GCA_038233535.1 Tepidisphaerales bacterium
GCGCGTGGTGACGGGTGGTCTGATGTTGGGATGCCTTGCCGCACTCGCGATGTGGCTCGAACTGCCCGGCCCAGCCCACCAGTCGTCGCCCGTGATCGTGCAGGCGACACAATCGCTCGCCCCTCCTCCCGACGCGCGGGCGGAGCTGGCGGTGCTGTCGAAGCAGGCAGACCATCTCGCCGACCTGTCCGCACGGTTGTGGGCCGTCGATCGCCGGCGTGCCCGCAGGGAAAACGCGTCGATCGGAAGGTCGCCGGGCGACGAGTATGCAGCCCCCATCGAGCACGCGGCGTTCAGCATGATTTACAAGGCCGATCGATTGTCGGTACGCGGTGTACCGTCGGCGGTGCAGGTGTACGAGGCGGTCACGCTGCACTTTCCGCATACCCATTGGGCCGACGTCGCTCATCAGCGGCTGGCCGACCGCCGCAATGGAAAGGGTGGAACGGGATGAAAACGATCTCTGTGTTCATATTGCTATTGACCGCAACCGGTTCGATGGCGCCCGCGGCAACGCGAGCGTCTGACAAAGATGCCGCGTCCGCGCGATTTACGCTGATTTACGCCGATCCCAAGGTCGCGATGGAACCGCGCGACTTGATGCGCGCGATCGCGGTCGTCACCTACGAGGTCGTCCTGCCCGGTCACGAGTCGCCATTGGGGTCGTTGGGAGTCGGCCTGAAGCAGGTCGCTGGACACGGCCCAGGGGGTCTGGAATTTAGCGTCGCGCTGATCAGTTCATCGAAGGATCAGGCGCGGATCAAAGTATCAAGAGGTGACGATCAGGCATTCGAACGGTCGGTAGATCTGATTGGTCGACTGAAGGAGTTGGTCGCGTCACACACGCGGCTCGCGCCTGAGGAGTTGGCGGAGCAACTCGACAGGCTTCGAAAGGAGCGGGCGGAACTTCAGCGGAAGAAGAAGGTTCTCACCAATCTCGTGAGCGGCTATCGCGACTCGCGCAAGGATCTTCTGGCCGAGCGGATCAAGACCATGGAAGCCGAGCGCGGGCGACTGGAAATGGAAAGGGTGGCGACTGATGCACGGGCGCGTGCTCTGCATCAGGAGATGGCCCGGCTTAGCGGCGAGGCGAAATCAAGGCTCCATAACGATCGTGTCTCCTTGCACCTCAAGAAGGTACTCGAGTTGCGGCAGCGCGAAGCGAATCTCATCCAGAAGATGGTGGGGAAGAGCGCTTCGGAGTCGGATTTTCGGCAGGCCGAAGGTCGGGTCGCCGAGGTAGAGGTGGAACTGGCTGAGCGGGCCGAGCAAGTCTTGCGGGGGGAACAGGAAGGCCAGCTTCTAGGCCGGCTGGCCAATGAGCTGGCGATGCTGGCGATCGATCAGGCGGAAAAACGCTCGCGCCTGGAGTTCATCCGCGAGCGGTTTCCACAGCTTGATCCGAAAGACATTGACGAGGCCTCTTTGGATCGCGTGGCGGAGAAGTATTCATCGCTGCTGCAAGAGGAGATCCTTCTGCCGCCGCTGTACTATGAGCTTGATCGTCGGGAGGCGGACCTGCTCAAACGCGAGTTGGCTCACACCGTCTCGGACGTGCGGGTCGAGACGCTTGAGGCCGGTCGTGCAGCATCGACCACGGTGCCAAGCACCACACCTTGAGCGACGGGCGCGCAATTGCTGACGCGGCTCATGCACCGGAATCGGGTTGCCAATCCACCTTCTTCGCATCCCCCCACAACCCGTCCAGGTCGTAGAACGTTCGTGACTCCTGGCTGAACACGTGCAGAACGACGTCGACGAAGTCGATGAGCATCCACGTGTCGCCCTCGGTGCCGGATTGGGATAACGGGGCGTAGTTCTGCGTGTCGCCGAAATCGCCGGCCTCGTCGCAGACGCTGCGCATCTGCCGGGGGCTCGTGCCGGTGGCAATCACGAAATAATCGGTGACGGGGGAGATGCCGCTGACATCGAGCACGACGACGTCATGGCAACGGGTGCTGGCGGCGAGGCGCGCCACATCGATCGCGAACTTGCGCGATTCCTCCGCGCGTTGCTGCTGGGCTGGCTTGGCCAGGGTGGCTGTCGAAGCGATAGTTCATCTCCGGTTCAGGACTGAAAAACTCAACGCAAATCATATGCCCGAATCCCGGGAAAGTCAGCGGGCGAAAGAGGGCCCGAATTTCCGAGTTGGTGGCTTCAGCTCTGCCCGTCACCCGTCGCTCACCCGTGTGCTTTTGACCGTCGCCCGCTTTCCCGATTACCATCCTTCCCACGTCGGCCCCGCCCTCTGCATCCGAAGGAGAATTGCAATGACCCCGCAGGAAGTGCTGAAAGTCGTCAAAACCAAGGGCGTCCAGTTCATCGACCTCCGCTTCATGGATTTCCCCGGTTTGTGGCAGCACACGACGCTGCCGATCTCCGAGCTGAACCTCGACAGCTTCGACAACGGGTTCGGGTTCGATGGATCGAGCATCCGCGGGTGGCAGGCGATCAACGAGAGCGACATGCTGCTGATCCCCGTCGCCGACACGGCCAAGATCGATCCGTTCATGCAGCACACGACGCTGTCGATGATCTGCGACGTGCGCGATCCGATCACGAAAAAAGAGTATTCCCGCGATCCGCGCTCCATCGCGCGAAAGGCGGTGAAACATCTTCAGAAATCGAAGATCGCCGACACGGCATTCTTCGGCCCGGAGCTGGAGTTCTTTGTCTTCGATCAGGCGTTTTATGACCAGGGCATTAACTACGCGAAGTATTACGTCGGCAGCTCCGAGGGCATCTGGGGGCGGGGGGATGAGGATCCGACGAACCGGGGTTACAAGATCCGGCTGAAGGAGGGCTATTTTCCGACGCCGCCGATGGACACGCTGCAGAACCTGCGCAGCGAGATGGTGCAGACGCTGGTGGAGATCGGCATCCCCGTCGAGGCCCATCATCATGAGGTGGCGACCGGCGGGCAGTGCGAGATCGACATGCGCTATCAGGAACTCGTGCACATGGCCGACAGCGTCATGATGTACAAGTACGTGTGCAAGAACGTGGCGGCGCGGCACGGCAAGGTGGTGACGTTCATGCCCAAGCCGCTGTTTCAGGACAACGGCAGCGGGATGCACGTGCACTTTTCGTTGTGGAAGGGGGACAAGCCGCTGTTCGCCGGGAACAAATACGCGGGCCTTTCCGACATGGGGTTGTACGCCATTGGCGGAATCCTCAAGCACGCGAAGGCGTTATGCGCGATCACCAACCCGACGACGAACAGCTATAAGCGGCTGGTGCCGGGTTACGAAGCGCCGGTGAATCTCGTGTACAGCAGCCGCAACCGATCGGCCGCGGTGCGCATCCCGATGTACAGCGACAATCCGAAGACCAAGCGCGTCGAGTTCCGCTGCCCGGATTCATCGTGCAATCCGTATCTCGCCTTCAGCGCCATCACGATGGCCGCGATCGACGGCATCCAGAACAAGATCCATCCCGGCGACCCGATGGACAAGGACATTTACCACCTCTCGGCCGAGGAGTACGAAAAGATCGGCTCGGCGCCGGGAAGCCTGGACGAGGCGCTGGACGAGCTGGAGAACGATCATGACTTTCTGTTGGAGGGTGACGTATTCACCGCCGACGTGATCCACTACTGGATCAAGTACAAGCGCGAGAACGAGGTCGACGCGATTCGGATTCGCCCGCACCCGTTCGAGTTCTGCATGTACTTCGACATTTAGAACACATGACGACGGCCGTGGTCACCACAGAAGCGGAGAGAACGCGGAGGTAGAACGATGCGGGACAAGCATCGCTCCCGCCCGTCCTCTGCGTCGTCTGCTCCTCTACGGTTACCTTTCTGTCCGGATTCCCTAGAATGCAAGTTGTCGCATCGCACGTGCGCTGACCCGGATGCCCGCACATGGAATTGGCCGCGAAAAAGTTCGCCACCCGCACAGTCGTTTCTCATGTGCTGCTGCTGGTGATCGTGGTGGCGGTCGTCATTGTCGCGACGCGGTCGGTGTACGAAAGCGCGCGCGACCAGGCGATCGAGCAGGCCCTGGTCCGCCAGGAATTGCTCGCCCGCCAGACGGCGCGGGGCATCCAGAGCTTTTACGACTCGATTCTCGCCGATCTCGACCTCATCCGGCTCGCCGACCAGCACTCCGGCGCCGCGGCGGCGGCGATGAGCGAGTCGCTCTGGGACAAGCTTCAAGGTCGCGTCACGCACCTGTTCGCTTACGACCGCGCGACGGACACGGTCTCGCGCCGCTTCGGCGACGAGGATGACATCTCCGCCGAGCGGTTGATCGACGCATCGACCGCGTGGCTGGGGCGGGTGAAGGGTCCGGACGTCAGCGGCTTTCTCGAGTTCCGCGACGGGTTGAACCTCGCCGCCGTCCCCGTCGAGGGGCCGGAGCAGCGCGTGCTTGTCGCGGTCGTGCCCATCCGCGTCATCCAGAGCCAGTTCCTGACGGATGTGAACAATCAGGACGCGATGGGCGCCATGCTGCTCGACGAAGGCGCCAAGGTGATGGCCAACGCCGACGGCAGCATGATCGGGAAGAGTTTGATGGACGACGCGACCGACCCGCGCATCCGCGAGATCGCCCGGCAACACATCGGACAGGGCAAGAGCGGCACGGAAATATTTGACGATACGATCACCGTCGGGGAAACGGAGCTCAGCCGCGCGATCACGTCGATCCGCCCGGTCCAACTGCCGCAGAAGCAGTGGTGGCTGGTGATCAGCTCGGGGCTGAACGAGGTCGACCGGATCGTGAACACGCTGTTCCGCAGGGCCGTGTTTTTTGGCGCGTTCGTGGTCGCCTCGATGACGGCCATCCTCGTCTCGACGTCCACGCAGCTAATCCGCGGGCGGGCGCGGCTGGAGCACGTGAAGCACGAGCTGCTCACGAAGGAACTCGACCAGGCCCGCGCCATCCAGCTCGCGTGGCTTCCCGAGACGCACTGCAAGCTGCGCACGATCGACGTCGCCGCCGTCAACCAGCCCGCCAGCCACATCAGCGGGGACTTTTACGACTGGTTCGAGCTTCCCGACGGGCGGACATGCGTGACGATCGGCGACGTGACGGGTCACGGCATCGCCGCGGCGTTTTTGATGTCGACGACGCAGTTGATGGTCCGCACGGTGATGATGCGCGTGGGCGATCCGGGAAAATGTCTCGATGAAGTGAACCATCACCTGTGCGTGCAGGTGTTCAACGGGCAGTTCGTGACGATGCTGATCCTCGTGCTCGACTTCGAGCGCAACGAGCTGCTCGCCGCCAGCGCCGGCCACGCCGGTCCGCTCGTGAGCGACGGGCAATCGTTCCAGCCGCTGCCCGTGCAACCCCAGCTCGTGGTTGGCGTCGAGCAGACCATCTCGTTCCCCACGCAGCGGTTTCCCATCTCGCTCGGGTCCAGCATGTTGCTCTACACCGACGGCGCGATCGACGTGCAGAACGGCCAGGGGGAGCGATTCAGCGAAGAGCGCCTCCAGCGCAGTTTGCATGGCCGATTCGACCGAGCTGACGACCTGCTCGACGCCGCGTTGAACGCGGTGAACGAGTTCCGCGGCGGGCAGGAGCTAAGCGACGACCTGACGTTCGTCGCGATCCATCTCCAAGGCGCCCCCGCCCCCAATGAGCCCGTCCCCGCGACGGCGTGAGGGGATTTGATCAACCGCGACGCACGCAAGCGCCACGATCACATCCCTCGTGTCCGCGGATTGAGGAACAGGTTGTCGTGACCGGGCACGATTAAATCCGCGATCTCATACACCTCGCGCATCGACTCCTGCGCGGCGGCGATGTCCTGAGCATCGGGCAAAACCTGACCGGCGAGGAAATGGTCCTGCGTGGGGACGGCGTCGCCGGTGATGAGCACGGGGTAGGTGGGGGTGGCGACGAGCAACCCGCTCGTGCCGGGGGTGTAGCCGAAGAGCGGGAAGAGGTCGACGCCGGGGGCGATCTTGTCCTCGGGCAATCCGAGGCTCTCGAGCAGCGCGAGCTCGCCGAGGAGCATCTTGCGGTCAAGGTCGGCTTCGGGTGCGCCGTCGATCAGTTGCTGAAGCTGCTGGCCGGTCGTCTGCTGTTCGTTCTCGTTGATGAGTTTCTTCGCGTGAGGGAACAAACTCAGCCCCGCGCGGTGGGCGGGGCGGAAGTTGGTGAGGAAGATCGTGTCGATCGCATCGGGCTTCAAACCCGTCCGCTCGTACAATCGCGCCCCCAGCGCCGCGGGCGGCAGGCCCGGGTCGACCAGGATCGCCCGCTTTCCCGTGCGGATGAGCGTGCTCGTGGCGTGCGGCGTGCGGGTTGGTTGCGATTCGTTCCACAACCGATTCCGGCTGAGCGTGCCGATACTGATGACGTCAAAGCGAATCGATGCCATGCGCGCAAGGGTAGGAGACGCAAGTGAAAAGGCAACCAAACTGCAAGCTCATGCAATCCTCTTCCTTTAGCCGCCTCGCTTGCGAGGCGCGGTTTCTTTCGGTGAACGATAAACATCAGCGGGACAATTGATGAAAACAGTTGGCTGCTTCTTGCCGGCTTGGTAGGATGCGACACACGACGGGATGACGAGACGACCAATGCGCGATCATCCGCGCGACCACGAGGACGTTTACGATGCCATGCACGCACCGACGCACGTGTTATTTCAGCGGCCGGGTTCAGGGGGTCGGCTTCCGTTACACGGTCAAAAACGTCGCGCTTCAGTACAACGTCCACGGCTTTGTGAAGAACCTCCCCGACGGCCGGGTCGAGCTGGTGATGGAAGGCCCCGACCCCGACATGGCCCAGCTCCTCGACGACGTCAGCCAGCGAATGAACGGATTCATCAAGACCGTCGATTCCGTCGAAGACCCCGCCACCGGCGAATTCCAGCAATTCTTCATCCGGCATTGAAACGCAACTTATTTTGGATTTTCGATTGTTGAATTTGGATTGAACAGTCGCGGGAACGCGGCTGGCTTGCAATCCGTCGATCCAAAATCCAAAATCGCCAATCCAAAATGTACAGAACCTTCGTCATCCTGCGTCACACGTTCATCGAGACGGTCGTTCAGCCGATCTACACGCTGCTGATCGTCCTGGGCATCGGCATTCTCGCGATCTTTGGCATGTTGCCGTTCTTCACGCTGGGTGAAGACACGGTCATGTTCAAAGCGGTCGGGCTGGACGTGATCCTGCTGCTCGTGCTCATTGCCACGCTGTTCGCGACGAGCAAATCAATCTTCGAGGAGATTGAGGACCGCACGATGCTCACGCTCATGAGCAAGCCGGTGCGGCGGTGGGAAGTGCTGATCGGCAAGTATTTGGGCATCATCCTGGCCGCGCTGCTGGCCATCGCCATTTTGGCGATCATCCTCATGCTATGCGTGTGGTGGCGCATTCCCGGGGACTACCAGATGAGAACCAACGCGCTGGATGAGCGCGACGTGGCCCAACTGTTCCAGACGCGCTGGATGCACGTGATGGGGCTTGTCCCGTCGCTCGTGCTGATGTGGCTCCAGATCAGCGTGCTCGCGGCCATCGGCGTGGCGCTGTCGACGCGATTCTCGCTCGTCGTCAACCTCCCTGTCGTCATCCTGCTTTACATCGCCGGCAACCTCACGCGATTCCTGTTCCCGCTCGACCAGGGCCCGCTCCAGGATCGCCCGATCGCCAAGGTCTTCGCCTACGTCGGCAGCGTTCTGCTCCCGTACCTCGGCACGTTCGACGACCGCCAGCGCACGGTCTACGGGGACATCAGCATCGCGGGCATGGAGTTTCTCCAGCTTCAGAACAGCGTCCCACTGAGCAGCCTCTGGGCTTATACGGGCACCGCGACGCTCTACGCGCTGGCGTACGCGACGTTCGCCTTGGCCGTGGGGATGTTGCTGTTCCAGACGCGCGAGCTGGGCGGGGCGGAGGGGTAAAGGCGTGTCGGTATATCGGGGTGTGGGGGTGTCGGAGTAGGAAGATCGACGCCGACACCCGGACATACCCTACTCCGACACTCCCTACTCCGACACCTCTCAACGATGCCTCATTTGATTTCCACGCTCTTTCCACTCTCCCCGCTCCGATAAATCGCGTCGATCATGGCCATCAGTTGCAACCCCTCGGCGGGGCCGATGATCGGCTGGGCTTTGCCGAGGATGCATTCGCGGAAGTGGCGCATCAGCGCGACGTGGAGCACGGTCCTGGGCGGCTTGAGCGGGGTGGGCTTGGCTTCGCCCCTGGGGCCGAAGCTGCGGTAGATGACGGCGCCGTCGGGCGTGTAGACGTCGACGGCGCCGGTATCCCCGTGAAGCCGGCAGAACGTCCCCTGCTGCTGCGGGGGCTGATTGATCGCCCAGCTGGCCGACAGTTCCAGCGATTTGCCGCCCTCGAAGCGGATCAGCGCGAAGGCGGCGTCGTCCACGTCGTACCTGACGTCCTTTGGCGCCAGCGCGGCGAAACGCGAGTGCGTCACGCCGAACGCGCCCAGCGGTCTGGGTTGCCCGAGCAGATACCACGCGAGATCCAGCGCGTGGACGCCGATGTCGATCAGCGCGCCCCCGCCGGAGCGGGATTTGTCGGTGAACCATCCGGTGCCGATGGGAATGCCGCGCGTGCGCATCCATCCCGCGCGGGCGTGGTGAATTTCGCCGGCGTAGCCCTTGGTGATCGCCTGCTTGGCGGCCTGCTCGTGCCCCCCGAAGCGGCGCTGGAAGCCGTACAGCACGACCTTCCCCGCCTTCGTCGCCGCCGACTCGATCTGCCTCGCCTCCTTCGCGCTCATGGCCGGCGGGGTCTCGCAGATCACGTGCTTGCCCGCCCGCAGCGCCGCGACGGCGGTGGGGGCGTGGAGGAATGTCGGCAAACAGACGCTGACGGCGTCGATGTCCTTATCGGCCAGCAGTTCCTTGGCCTCGGCGTAGACCTTGGCGATCTTGTGCTCGGCCTGGAGCTTGTCGCGCCGGGCGGGGATGAGGTCCGCGATTGCGACGATTTTGAATCCGCCGGAACCGTCATATCCCTTGGCGTGCTGCTGCCCCGGCCAGCCCGCGCCGATGATCCCGACCCGCACCGTCTCGGCCATGAAGTCCCTTTCCGTGGAGCGGGTGTTATAGGGATGTGACGTGCGCGGGGCAACGCGGGGAAGTCGCATCACTTCACTCCGCGTCTCGTGCGCTATTGCAGTGGCATGGGCGTCTCGCGCGAGACGCCCATGGCCACGGAAGAAGCAGTCGCGCATGCCGCGAGATCAGAGTCTACGGCGACGGCTGCGTCGTCGGCTCGTTGTCCGATGCGGTGCGGGCGTCGGTGTCCGTCGCGGTGCTGCCGCGCATGTCGTCTGACTGCCGATCAAGCGCCGGGGGCTCGGTCGGCATCGCCTCGGCCTTGGCGATCAGCGCCTCGCCTTCGCGGACCTTGGCGTCGCCCTGGGCCATCTTCCGTTCGCCTGCGACCATGCGGCCCTGGTCCTTCAGCACCTGTCCTTCAGCGCGGATGCCCTCGCCCTCGGCGACGAGCCGCTCGCCACGGGCCATGACCTCCCCTTTCTGCTGGATCATCTGCCCGCGCATCTGCATGCGATCGCCCTCGGTCATCGCGACTTTGGGCGATCCGGATTTACATCCCGCGGCGACAAGCACGACGCATGACACGGCGAACACGGCTGTACGATGGAACAACATGACAGACTCCTTCTTAAAAAAACCAAAAAATGGATATGACGATGCGCAGATTACATGCCCCCCGACGATCGACGGAACCCGCAGAATTCCGCATCTGAAAATTTTTTGCTTCCGCTTCGGGAGGAGGATGCGGTAGGGGGATGCGAGAGATTGGAAGATTGTGATCGAGCGTGAACCGCTGTTACGCTGAAAACGTCACGCCGCGATGCGCCCGCGCGCCAGTTCGTTGCCCACGAACTCGCAGCCGATCGTGTAGCTCGCGTCGGCGTTGCGGAAGCAGTTGATCACGCGCAGCCGGCTCGTCCACTTCAGCGGCCCGACTTCCAGGCGCAGGGTGGCCTTGTCGTCGATGAGCAGCTCGCGGTCGCCGCGGAAGCGAACGCCCAGGAGTGAAAGGTTGTCGATCTCGACGCGCAGCGGATTGCCGCCGATCGTGTCGACGCGCAGCGTCGCCTTCGCGTGCATCCGCTGGCGCGGCGAGCGCCGGCGATCCTTAAACGGGAGCGGGGTGACCGCAACCGGCGTTGGCACCGGCATGGCGGACGACGGCGCAAGCGTCTCGACGGGTGGCATGTCGGCGGGCACGTTGATCACCTGCTGAGGCGCAACTTCGACGATTGAGACGACTTCCCCCACCGGTTCCGCGAAGGGAAACCCAGCCGGGAAGA
>JBBSLV010000109.1:0-10136 GCA_038233535.1 Tepidisphaerales bacterium
ATCAATCCGAAGCGTATGAGTGAACGGAGAGGTCGGTCATGCTGAAAACGAAATACGATGTGTTGGTGCGAAACGGGATGGAGCGATTCATCGTGGTCCCCGAGAAGGATTTCGAGGCGTTGCGTGAGCAACTGGAAGACGAAGCCGATTATCGGGTCATCGAGGAATCGAAGAAGCGCAACGCCGGCCGCCCGCTCGTTCCGCTCGAGCAGGTCAAACGGGAACTCGGGTTATCCAAGCGCCGCAAAAAGCGCAAGGCCTTACGCGGCCAGCGAGGTGCCTTGCCGACCGCTGGTAGAGCGGAAAGTACGATGTGTGGGCACTTCCCTCAACGCGGAAAACGTCATGGTTGGGGTCAAGGCCGCTCACCGTCCGGCGGTGATCCCTCGCTGTCCAAGCTGGTTCGACCTCACCTCGGCCCGGCGATATGTTCAATCCTACCGGTTCCGCCTCGTGTGGGGCTTCTGACGCCGGCCAGGGACGCTCGTCGCGAATACGCTCACTTCGCCGTGACGTACTCGATCTCGCCCGCATTGGGGACGAGACCTGCATCAGCGCCTTCCTTCAGCAAGCGTGTGATCGCTTCCCGCCCGCGGGGGCCGTAGTCGAGGGTCCAGTGGTTCACGTACATCCCGACGAACCGGTCGGCGAGGTTGCGGTCGAGATCGCGGCCGAACTGGAGCGCGTAATCCACGGCTTCGGCGCGATGATCGAGGCTGTACTGGATCGACTGCTTGAGGATCTCGGTCACTTCCTGCATGACCTGCGGGCCGAGGTCTTTGCGGATGCAGTTTCCGCCGAGCGGGAGGGGAAGCTGAGTCTTCTCGTGCCACCAGGCGCCCAGATCGACGACGAGGTGCAACCCGAGCTTTTGGAAGGTGAGCTGGCCTTCATGGATGATCAGGCCCGCATCGGCTTTGCCGTCGCGCACGTGTGCGGGGATTTCGTCGAAGGGGACGACTTCGTACTCAAAAGTGCTGAGTGCTGAGTGCGGAGTGCTGAGTGCGATGTCTGTGCCTTCGTGCCTTCGTGCCTCCGTGCCTTTCCCCAGGCAGAGTTGCAAGGCCAGGAACGCCGTCGTCAGCTTGCCGGGGATGGCGATGGTTTTGCCGCGGAGGTCGTCGAGGTTCGTGGGCTGGCGGGCGACGACCATGGGCCCGTACTTGTCGCCCATGCTGCTGCCGCAGCTGGTGAGGGCGTACTTGTCGGAGACGTAAGGGTAGGCGTGGATGGAGATGGCGGTGATCTCCAGTTCGCCTTTCATGGCGCGCTGGTTGAGGGTTTGGATGTCCTGGAGGACGTGCTCGAACCGGTAGGGGCCGGCGGGGAGCTTGTTTTTGGCCAGCGCATAGAACATGAACGCGTCGTCCGGGTCGGGGGAATGGCCGAGGCGAAGCAATGCCGGGTTCATCGTGTGCGTTCCGTCCGTCTCTTGAGCGCGTGCGCAGAGTGTGGGGAAAGATCCTTTCTTCGTCTACGGATTCGAGAAGGTCAAGCGATGGAGGCGATCTTCGACGAGGACGACGCCGAAGTGGTTCGTGCGTTGCAGGGCGCGCACGAAAAGATGCTTTTTCGGTGGTGTGCCACGAAGGGCTTTAAATGGCCCGGTCAGCGCCGGGGCGGTGACGATGCGGTGGTGCAGGCTGTCGTAACCGATGAATTGCTCGCCCTCAATGAGAACGGCGTCGAAGGGCGCGTTGGTCGTCATCTCGCGCGTGACGAAATTGGGCAGGGTCGTGCGGTAAACCGTCTGTCCATCGCGCGAGCGGGTGAACGAGCAGGCCCAGTCGAGCTGTCCCGGGCGGTGTGCGAGCATTTCGGTGATGCGCCGCGGGCCGAGTTCACGTGCCTCGACACGCTTCGTGACAGGATCGATCAGCAGGGGAATTGCGCCCAGGCGAATCAGCAGGATGCGTTGCCAGGGCGCCGGATCGGCGTCGGCGGAGCCGTCGGTAAGCTCGGCGGCGCCGTCGGTAAGCGACGCCATCGACGTGACGGGAAATGCGACGTCCACCGAATCATCGGGCTGCGATTCCAACCGGTCGTGGGGCTCGCGCGCCTCGTACACGATCTCGAACGATTTTCGCCCCGGTTCATCGATCGACGCGACGGCGGCCCACGTCCGCCCGAACATCCCCGCGACGCACACGCGCCCGGGGCCCATCGCCGCCAGGTGCCCGCCCCACCTGCTCGACGGAAGCCCGTCGTCCTTGCCGAACGAATGCACGTCCCCCGTGGCCGGGTCGTACGCCAGCAACTGCGCCGCCGATTCGTCGCGCGACAGCGCCCAGACGTAGCGGCCGTCGTAGATGACCTGTATGGTCGATCTCCACTTCACGGGCAGCGCGACGCGCTGCACCAGCTGGTCCCTGGAGACGATGAGAAACGGTGATTTTTTGGTCCAAACCAGATCAAGCGCGCCGGCGCAAACCCATCCCTCCACCGATTCGTCAAACGGCGCACGCCGCCCGCGAGCGTCAATCTCCTCCAGCGTCAACAGCTCGAACTGCACTTGCGGTTCCCCGTCTGGCTCCCGGTCGCGCGTCGTGGACTGCGCAGCCGGCTTCGTGGCGGGCGCGGCGCTGCGCCGACGGGAGGTGATGGGGCGCGTTGCCGGCGGCAACCGGCGATCGGCTCCGCGCAGCACGATGGCACGATCGTACAACTTCTTCGCCTCCGCCTGCATGGCTGGATTGGGCAACTGCTGCACGGCTTGCAGGAATGCCAGCCGCCTGGGGTCGTGAAGCTCCCCCATATTGTGGACGCCCGCCATGGACAGGATGAGCCAGCCGACCTTCGCCTCCTCCAGGTGCACGAACCGGCGGAGGAGTTCGAGCCGATCGGCATACCACGGGTCGATCGGAACCAGCGGCTCATTGCCCCATGTCCGCTCCATCGGGCTTAAGTAAGGGTGACAAACCAACAGCGCATCATCCTGCACCTTCGCCGCCGATTTGGCATCGAGCACTCGGCGCAGCATGGCGACGGCGTCGGTATTCACCGGCTCAAGTCGAGATCGAACGTCCGGGTCCAGTGAGGTCAGCAGCGCCAGCCGCATTTCATCCCAGAAACTCGAGAAGCTTCCGCCCATCCCGTGGGACTTCTCGATCGGTCGTCCACGGAAACATCGCTCCAGATGAAACAGGGTGCGCCGAAACCGCGGGATCGAGGCGTCGATTTCCGCCGCCTTGCGCGACGGCTTGCGCAGCGCTGTGGCGGCCCAGCGGTCCCAGGCGCGGGCGGCGTCCTGGCGCACGTCGAAGTCGCCGGGCATAAGAAGAAGGCTTGCCTCGAGCAATGTCGTCGCCTCCGACCATTCGCCTATGCGCAGGAAGGATCGACCTCGCTCGGCGAGCTGGGCGCCTTCGACCGTTCCCTCGAAACGCTCCGCCGGCGCGTCCTGTGCGGTGGCGGCGGCGGCGCGGTCGTACAGGTCTCGCGCGGCTTCGACAAGATATCCAACGGCTTGGGTCTCCGTAAGATCCTCGCCATCCCGACGGCCGAGCTCTATTTCGCCGCGCTTGAGCGCGAGGCTGACGTTCAGCTTGTCCTTTTCCTGACGAAACTCGCCCAGCACGTACAGCGGGAGGGTTCGCTGTAGCGCCGGGCCGCCGCTCAGTTCCAGCTCGTTGGCGATCGAACGGGCCTCTTCAAGCTCCACCGCGGCGACACCGCCGCCGCCGGCGAGCAGCGATCGTTCGACGACCTTTGCCAACGCCCACTTCAATTCGTCGGCGTCGTGAGTCAGGCTGTTGTTGACAAACGGGGGAACGCAGACAATCTCAGTGATCGGGGCGCCGGCGCGCATCGCCGTGTGGCGGATCAGGTCGCGCAGCTCGGCCGCGTCTTTCTCGGAAGAATCCGACAGCGCCAGGGGAAGGTCGAGCAAGCGCAGGCCGCGCGTCGTTTCGCACAGGATGACGCGCAGGTGCGGCCGGGGTCCCGCGGGGACGCTAAGCAGCGCGAGCACGTCAGCCTGGAGCAGCCGTCCCAGCGCGATGCGCCGAGATCCCGCCTCTGGCGCTGACAGGGCCGTGAGCTGATGCTCGCGAAGGAGGGGTTCGATCCGGTCGCGCTCGACAAACGAAAAATCGCCGGCTTCGAGCAGCTGCGCCTCCGCCAGCGCCACCACGTTCCCCGCCGCTGGCGGGAACGAAGCCGTTTCACCGATAATCGCGATAGCCCGCCTGGGTTCCGCCGCGGCGCCTGCGGCGCGCAGAGAAAAGCCACAGGCGAGCATGCACGCCAACAGCAGTCTTCGCCAAGCGGGACGGGGAGGAAACATGAGAACGTTGCCGCCGCGTTTGACTCGGAGAAGCGGCCTTGCCTTGGAGCTTAGCATCCCGGCGTGACCAGTCCAAGCGTAACGGCAGAAATCTCGCGGCTGGTACAATAGGATTGAATCTGCGGCGTTATCTTGGCGGGGGCGATGATTGGAGCGCGACATGTCGAAATTGCTCTCACGGCTTCGCCCCTACTCGCCGGCAAAAGACGGGGAGTTTGACGCGGTGAAGGCCGCGCATCTGCTCAACCGCGCGGGGTTTGGGGGGACGGAAGACGAGATCAGGCGGGTGATGGAGCTTGGCCCGGTTGAGGCGGTCGAGTGGCTGCTCGATTTCCCCGACGCCGGCGCCGAAGAGATCAGCCAGGACGACGTTCCGGACCTCTCCAACGTCGAGGGCTATCCCAAAAACTACCGCGAAATTCGAGAACTCACGCGCGACATGACCGAGGAGGAGCGGAAGGCATACCGCCAGAAGCTGATGCGCGCCAACCGCGCCGCGGTGCTCGTCACCAGCGCGTGGTGGGTGAAGCGGATGGCCGTGGGACCGTATCGGCTACAGGAAAAGCTCACCCTCTTCTGGCACGGCCACTTCACCACCAGCGCGCGCGATGAGCGCAGCGCGATGCTGATGTGGCAGCAGAACGAACTGCTCCGCCGACAGGCGGCGGGGAATTTCGGCGAGTTCGTGCTCAACATCTCGCGCGACCCGGCCATGCTGGACTACCTCAACAACCAGCAGAACCGCAAGCAGAAGCCCAACGAGAACTACGCCCGCGAGCTGATGGAGCTGTTCACGCTGGGCATCGGGAACTACACGGAAAACGACATCAAGGAAGCCGCCCGCGCGTTCACCGGGTGGGGCCACGATGGGGACAACTTCACGTTCCGCAAAAACGACCACGACAACGGCGACAAGCAATTCTTCGGCCGCCGGGGCAACCTCGACGGTCACGACGTGATTGATGCAATCCTCGACCATCGCGCCTGCGCCCCGTACATCGCCGGACGACTGTTCAGCTTCTTCGCGTACGAAAACCCCGAGCCTGAGATCACGCAGAGGTTGGGTCAGGTGCTGCGCGAGGACAAGTGGGATCTTCGGCCGATGCTCCGCGCGCTGTTCACCAGCCAACCGTTTTACAGCGACAAGGCGATTGGCACGCAGATCAAAAGCCCGGTGCAGCTCGTCGTCGGCACGAGCCGGTTGCTCGGCCTGGAACCGCCCGTCGGACGTAGCCTCGGCGACGCGCTGGCGAAGATGGGGCAGGTTCCGCTGGAGCCTCCGAATGTGAAAGGCTGGCCTGGCGGGCGCGACTGGATCAACACGAGCACGCTGTTCGTCCGCTATAACACCGCCGCGCGGATGGTTGGCGGCAACGGAATGGTTGGTCGCGGCGCGCGGGGCGGCGCGGGTATCTCCCTCGACGGCATGAGCGGGAAGCCAGCGTATGAGATCGCCGACGCATGGATCGCGCGGCTCATCCAGCGCCCGATCGAGAGCGAAAAGCGCCGCGTGCTGATCGAATCATTGGGTGAGAAGCCGAGCGACGAGTCGGTAAAGAAGATGGTACAACTCATCGTCTCAACGCCGGATTATCAGCTTTGCTAGAAATCGAAATTCGTATTAACCGCAGATGAACGCAGATAAACGCAGATGAAATCCAAGCTCAGCTTTCCTCTTATCCGCGTTCATCTGCGTTCATCCGTGGTTTAAAAATTGCCTGTTTGTCTCTGCGGTAGACCCGTGAAAATTGAGGTGGCCATGTTTGACGACCTGACATCCCGCCGGATCTTTTTGCAGCGCGGCCTGACGATGCTCGCCATTGGGGGGACCGTGCCGACGTTCCTCGACCAGACGGTCATGGCGCTGGCCAACCCGCTGGACGTGCCGCTGACGCAGCGGGCGAGCGGGACCGACGGGAAGATTCTGGTCGTCGTGCAGCTCGCCGGCGGGAACGATGGGCTGAACACCGTCATCCCCTACGCCGACGACACCTACCAGAAAGCCCGGCGGACGCTGGCGCTGGGCGGCAAGGAAGTGCTGAAGGTCAATGACTACCTGGGACTGCACCCGAACCTCGCGCCGATGAAGAAGATCTTCGACGATGGGAAGATGTCGATCATCCAGGGCGTCGGGTATCCGAATCCCAACCGCTCGCACTTCCGCTCGACCGACATCTGGACGAGCGGATATCCCGATAAGGAAGTGGTGACCAGTGGGTGGATCGGGCGGTACTTTGACAACGCCTGCCCCGGGTGCGAGCCGCACGTGGGCGTGTCGATCGGGGAGCGCATGTCGCTGGCGATGCAGGGGGAGCGCGTCACGCCGGTCTCATTCGAGCAGGCGGACGCGTACCGCTATGTCGGGCCCGATGCCCAGCGATACGAGCGGCTGAACCTGCGCGACGCAAAGCCCGCGACGCAGCCCGCCGCAGTCGCGCAGCGGATCGTCCGACCGGGTGCGAAAAAGGTTGAGCCGGAAGCGGGCACCCCGCTCGATTTCCTCCACCGTACGGCGATGGACGCGCAGCTCAGCAGCGACGACATCCTCTCCATGACGAAGAAGTACAAGCCCGGCGCCAACTATCCGCGCAATGCATTCGGCAACGGGCTGCGCAGCGTCGCGGCGATGATCGCCGGCGGATTGCCGACGCGTGTCTACTACGTCACGCTGGGGGGCTTCGACACGCACCAGAACCAGAAGGGGCGTCACGAGAACCTCATGACGCAGTTCGCCCAGGGGTTGGGCGCGTTCTGGAGCGACATCGCGAAGCAGGGCAACGACCAGCGCGTGCTGATGATGACCTTCAGCGAGTTCGGCCGGCGCGTCGAGCAGAACGCCAGCGGGGGCACGGACCACGGCGCCGCCGCCCCGATGTTCCTCATCGGCGGGGGCGCCAAGGCGTGCATCTTCGGCACACACCCGTCGCTGACGGACCTCGATCAGGGGGATCTGAAGCACACGGTCGACTTCCGCAGCGTCTACGCGACGGTGTTGCAGGAGTGGCTGGACACCCCGAGCAAGCCGATCCTCGGCCGACAGTTCAAGACCATGCCGCTGCTGAAGGCGTAAAGCGCGTCTTGCCGTGGCTTGGGCCTCCCGCCCCAGTGGCCTGCATCAAGCGTAAAAATATCGTGTGAAATGGAAACGATCGGTGCAACTCGACCGCCGATTAAACGTGGACTTGATGCAAGGCGAAGTGTAAGCTTCAATCAGGAATGGGGAGTGATTCGGGCGATGGCACGGACGCACGTGATTTTCCTCCCTCGCCCGAACCTGCGTTCCGGCGTCGCGGCACAGCGCCTGCGGCGCGACTCTGAAGGCGCGGGAATCGTTTCACGCCGAACCCGCCTTCCAACCAGCCGGGCCATGCCCGGCTACCCGAACGAGCCAGGCTCGAACGTCTTTTGAGATGTCGGAACTCGTCATCGATTTCCGATGTGTTGAAAGACCTGTGGACGATTGGCGCGCGTGGTATTCGCCGGTCGTAGCCGTTCGGAGCTTGTTGTCCCGCCGTCGGTGCAGCATCGCGGCGCCGCCAACGAAGTCCCGCCTACGCGGCCGGCCTTCCCGCGCGCGACCCGTCGCGGTGCATGGAGATGTTGCCGCTTTGCACCGTGGGCTTTGCCTTCCCCTCCGCTGCCAGGGGAAGCGACCTGCCTATCCCGCCCGTTGCAACCGTGTCTAACGAGTGAATGGACCCCGCGCGGTTCCGGGTCGTATCGCCTTATGGGAGCACGCGTATGCCGACGCCAACGAAGACCAATCCGCTCATTTCGCTGATCGACCGTCGCCTGGACACCACGCACTTCCGCGAGCAGCACTGGGAGGGGACGTTCTGGGAATACCTCGACATCGCCCACGACAACCCCGCCGTGGCCCGTAATGCGTTTCAGCGCGTGTACGACATGATCCAGAGCTACGGCTCGGAGACGGGCACGCAGTTCAAGCAGGAGTTCATCCGCTACAAGTTCTTCGCCGACCCCGTCGACCACGGCGCCGACGCGATTTTCGGGCTGGAGCGCCCGCTCATGCAGCTCGTCGACTTCTTCAAGTCGGCCTCGCAGGGGTATGGCACGGAGAAGCGCATCCTCCTGCTGCATGGCCCCGTCGGCTCAAGCAAGAGCACGATTGCGCGCCTGCTGAAAAAGGGCATCGAGTCTTATTCGAAGATCGACGACGGCAAGTGCTACACGTACGCCTGGCGCTTACCGAAGACGATGACGGGCGGCGACGGTGGTGACCGGGGGGGTGATCGGGGGGGAGAGCAATACATCGAGTGCCCGATGCACGAGGAGCCGCTGTTGCTCATCCCGCACGAAGCGCGTCAGGACGTGCTCGACGTGATCAACGAGAAGGTTCCGGAGGGGCGGAAGGTGAAGCTCTACGGCGACGTCTGCCCCTTCTGCCGCAAGATCTACGCCGATCTGCTCGACCTGTACGACGGCGACTGGAAGAAGGCGATCGACCACGTGAAGGTCAAGCGGTTGATTCTCAGTGAAAAGGACCGGCGCGGCATCGGCACGTTCCAGCCCAAGGACGAGAAGAACCAGGATTCGACGGAGCTGACCGGCGACATCAACTACCGCAAGATCGCCGAGTACGGGTCGGACAGCGACCCCCGCGCGTTCAATTTCGATGGCGAGTTGAACGTCGCCAACCGCGGCATCGTCGAGTTCATCGAGGTGCTCAAGCTCGACGTCGCGTTCCTGTACGACCTGCTCGGCGCGAGCCAGGAGCACATGATCAAGCCGAAGAAGTTCGCCCAGACCTACATCGATGAGGTCATCCTCGGCCACACGAACGAGCCGGAATACAAGAAGCTCCAGGGCAACGAGATGATGGAGGCGTTCCGCGACCGCACGATCAAAATCGACGTGCCGTACAACATCCGGCTGGACGATGAGATCAAGATCTACCAGAAAGATTTCGGCACGGACAAGATCAAGGGCATTCACATCGCGCCGCACACGATCGAGGTGGCCTCGATGTGGGCGGTGATGACGCGCCTGGCCGATCCGAAGAAGGCGGGCATTACGAAGCTCCAGAAGCTGAAGCTGTACAACGGCAAGAACATCCCCGGCTTCACCGAGGACAGCATCAAGGAGCTGAAGGAAGAGGCCCCGCGCGAAGGGATGCACGGGATCAGCCCGCGCTATATTCAGGATAAGATTTCCAACGCGCTGGTGTCGCACCAGGCGCAGATGGAGAAGACGATCAACCCGTTCATGGTGATGAACGAGCTGGAAGAGGGATTGTCGCATCACTCGCTGATCACCGATGAGGAATTGAAGAAGGAATACAAGGAAATTCTGGCCGTCGTCCGCGAGGAGTACGAGGACATTCTCAAGGGCGAGGTGCAGCGCGCGATCAGCGCCGACGAGGACGCGATCAAGCGACTGGCGACGAACTACATCGAGAGCGTGCGGGCCTACACCCAGCACGAGCGGGTGCGCAACCGCTACACCGGACGCGACGACGAGCCGGACGAGCGGCTGATGCGGAGCATCGAGGAGAAGATCGACATCCCCGACAGCCGAAAGGACGACTTCCGCCAGGAGATCATGAACTACATCGGCGCCCTGTCTCTGGACGGCCGGCGGTTCGAGTACAACACGAACGCCCGGCTGCTGAAGGCGCTGGAGCTCAAGCTGTTCGAGGACCAGCGCGACACGATCAAGCTCAAGAACCTCGTCAGCAGCGTGGTCGACGAGGAGACGCAGCAGAAGATTGACATCGTGAAGCAGCGGCTTATCAAGTACTTCGGGTACAACGAGGCGAGCGCGACGGACGTGCTGAACTACGTCGCCAGCATCTTCGCCCGCGGGGACAGCAAGCAGGACGACTGAGCCG
>JBBSLV010000110.1:0-10121 GCA_038233535.1 Tepidisphaerales bacterium
CCCGCCGAACGTATCCTTTTCAGCATTGCTGCTGGGGCAGGTGAACACTTCGGACGTGATGTCCTGCGTGCGGAGCAGGAGAAACAGCGCCGCGGGGACGTTGTTTATCGCGTCGGCATTGGTCGAGGTGAACGGGTCGGGGTCCAGGTGGAACGTGTCGGGCGAGCTGCCCCCCATTTCGGCGGTGACGCCGCCGGTTACCGGCGTGCTCGCCTTCGTGCGCGGGTAGGCGCCGCGGTTCTCGTTGCTGTAGAGCAGGAACGCCAGACCGATCTGCTTCAAGTTGCTCGCGCACTTGACGCGGTTGGCCGTTTCACGGGCCCGGTTCAGCGACGGGAGAAGGATCGAGATCAGCAGCGCGATGATGCCGATGACGACCAGCAGTTCGACGAGGGTGAAACCCTTCGTCTTGCGATGAATGTGCTTCACGAGGAAGCTCCTTTCAGATGCGTCGCGTCAAAGGCCGGAGGCAAATCGACGTTTCGGATATTAGATATGATGGCCGGTTCAGCTCCCGGGAAGGGGCTGTCGTCGATTGCGCCATAGGTCTCGTCTGCGACATTCCCATTTCACCCGACGACCGTCGCCGGAGTGTTGATGGTTCAAAGTTGTTTACCCGGGGTGGAAGATTCGCCCGGGATCATGCGTTGTCAAAAGCGAGGATACCCATGTGCTGCTAATTTAGTCAAGATCTTTCCGGTTATTCAACTCACTCCTGCTCACTCCTGAGTGAGAGCGTGATCTGCGTCACGCTTACCTTGAAAAAGCACACGGGGCGGACGCTAACAGCATTACGTGCTGGGCGCGTCGGGGGTCGGGGGTTCCAGCCCTTTTTTTACTTTCCCGCGCAAGCGCTCGACCACAAGGTCCGGCAACAGCCCCCCCAGGGCGTTGATGTCCCCGCCCAGCGAGACGATCTGTCGAATCAGGCTGCTGCTGGTCAGGGCGTATTGGTCGCCGGTCATGATGAACACCGTCTCCATGCCCCCCACCGCCCGGTTGGCCAACGCCAGTTGGAACTCGTAGCGCAGGTCCGAGACGTCGCGGATGCCGCGGAGGATCGCCGTCGCCCCGGCTTTTCGGGCGAAATCGACGGTCAGGCCGGCGTATTTTTCCACGCGCACGCCCGGCGTGTCCTTCAGCAGCTCCTGCACCATCTCCAGCCGCTCGTCGAGCGTGAACAGCTCGCGCTTTTCCGGGTTGATCCCGACGGCGACGACCAATTCGTCGAACAGCTTCACCCCCCGCGCGATGACGTCGAGGTGCCCGTTTGTGATCGGATCGAACTGGCCGGGAAAGAGGGCGCGCTTCATGGCGATAAGGTAGGGGCAAGAGAAGCCCGAAGCCACAAGCCAGTGGCCGGGAAAAATGCAGATGCCTTCATCTTCTTCTGGCTTCCGGCTTCTGGCTTCTTCCTTTATCCTCCCCCCGTGCTCGATCGACGGACCTCCCCCACCGGCGTTGTGTATTACGGCTCCCGCCTGCTGGACGCTGCCGGCGTGCCGCACGCGTTCAGCACGCGCGTGGGCGGCGTCAGCCCGGCGCCGTTCGATTCGCTCAACCTTGGGAACCCCAGCGGGTGCGACGTGCTCGACGACAGCGAGCGCATCGAGCGCAATTACGCGCTGCTCCAGGATGCGATCGGCTGCGCCGGGTTGGCGCGTTGCCGGCTGCACCAGGTGCACGGCGCCGTCGTCCACGGCGTGCGCGCGGGCAAACCCTTTGAAAGCGGGATGAAGGGCGACGCGCTGACGAGCGACGATCCGGATCGCGTGATCGCCGTGCGGGTTGCGGATTGCGTGCCGATCCTGGCGGCGTCGACGGACGGCAGGTTCGTCGCCGCCATCCACGCGGGGTGGCGCGGAGTGGTGGCGGACGGTGTCGGCGCCGCGCTTGGGCAGCTGCGCGAGCGGTCCGGAGGTTCATCATTCGTCGCGGCCATCGGACCGTGCATCAGCTTCGACGCATTCGAGGTCGGGCCGGAAGTGGTCGCGGAGTTCGAGCGACTGTTCGGCCCGGATGCGCCGGTGGTTCATATGAACGACGGAAAGGGACGCGTCGACCTGCGCCAGGCGGTGCGCATGCAGTTGATGACTGCGGGACTGCGCCCGGATCAAATCGACACGACCGACCGATGCGCCTTCCGCGACGCGGATGAATTTTATTCGCATCGACGGGATCGGGGGATCACGGGACGGATGTGCGCGATGATTGCGCCGGGGGACATCGTCGGGAAGACATGCTCACTGAAGTGAGCACGCCGAGGGAGCGCTTCCGGCTTCCGGCTTCCTTCTTTCACCGCACCGCCAGCGTGTCGGCCTCGAAGGTAATGCCGAGCGGTTCTATCTCAACCGCTTTGCGATCGCCCAGCTTCTCAACCGTGCCCCCGAGCCATGCCTTGTGCCCGGTTTGCAGCGCCAGTGCGATCGTGCGCGGCACGTCGCCCTGACTGACGAAGGCGGCGAAGCCGACGCCCATGTTGAACGTCGCGTACATCTCGCGGACGTCCACCGGCCCGTGCTTCTGGATGAAGCTGAAGACCTCCGGCGCCCCCGGGCCGAGGTTGGTCATGCGGTAGACGAACGGCTCCTCCAGGCGCATGAGCTTCCGCCATCCGTGGCCGGTGACGTGGGCGGCGTAGCGGAGCTTCACCCCGTGGGTCTGGCACGAGGCGACGAAGCGGGCGTAGATGGCCGACGCGTCGAGCAGTGCTTCGCCGTACGTCCGGCCGTCGTCCATCTTCGTGAGGTATCCATCCGGAAGTTGATCGGCGATCTTGCGGCAGAGGGTAAGCCCGTTCGTCTGCACGCCCGTGCTGGCCAGCAGAACAATCGCGTCATGGTCGCGCACTTCGCCGGTGATGCGGTTGACCTTGTTCGTGATCTGCCCGACCGCCGAGCCGGCCAGGACGATCGCCCGCGGGTCGACGATGCCCTTCAAGGCCGGCGTCTCCCCCCCGCCCCAGACGGCGTCGGACTTTTTGCATCCTTCGGCGAACCCCTGCGCCAGGTCCGTCGCCCGCTGCTCATTCTCGAACCACGACGCGTCCCCGACGCCCGCGTGCATCGCAACCGACACGGGCAGCGCGCCGGTCGTCACCATGTCGTTGACGATCGTCGCCACCGTGTCGAATCCGATGTTTGCGTAATAGCTTTTCCCCGTCAGCTCGAGCATCGCGTCGGCGACGAGGTTCTTCGTCCCAAGCCCCTCCTCGACGTGGGCGAGGTATCCGTCGGCGGTCTCGAGGAGATAGGCGCTCTCCCCGCGGATGGAAGCCGGCTCGGTCATCCCGTGCTTCGCCAGCGCCCCCACGGTCGTCGCCGCCGCCTGCTGGCAAGCGCGTTTGAACGCGTCGAGCGTGTCGTACCGAACCCCCGAGCCTTCGTAGCTGAGCGATGACATCGGCCGTTGTTGTAGGACAGCGCGGCGTGGTGGTCAAACACCGCTTCAAGCCCCGTTGCGGCGCAATGCTCGAAATATCCGGGTGCGGGCATCCACATCACCAGCTCAGCTCCTTGAGCATTCGGTCGACGACGGAATCAATCACCCTGTCCGCGGCGTCGCGCGTGTCGAGCAAGGCTTCCCGGGCCGCGGCGAGTTCGGCGGCCCGGATCGAGAGATTGGCAGGCAGCTCGCGGCGCACGGGCCGGACGAGGGTTCGCATCACGAGGGGTTGGGTTGCACTGAACATATCGCACCTCCTGGGTAAGTTTCCGCGTGACGTTCAACAAACGTCGGGCCAGACGGGGGAAGTGGTCAGAGCCGATAAAATCGCGTCGCGCAGCGCGTGAACATGGGGGCGCGACGGCAGGATCGGCGCGTGCGACACGGCGGCTGTCGGGGTGTGACACGCCAGGGCCCACGGGCGACGTCTTCAAAGGAAGTATGCCGCGTCCAGCTTGAAATGAGCCGCCAGACACTTGATGTTCGCTTTACTGAGCGCGCGTTTTCCGTTGAGGATCAGCGAGACCTGCGGTTGACTGATGTCCAGCAGCTCCATCACATCGGCGGGCGTCATTCCGGCGCTCACGACGAGGTGTAGCAGCCTTTCGTGCGGCGTCGAGACGTGCTTGGGGATCGAGAATCGCGTTTGCTCGTAGCGCTCAACCAAAAGCGCAAGCGCCCCGAGGTAGTCGATTTCGCCCGGGGCGAGATCCGTTTCCTCGCGCAGGAACAGCGGTCGAAGGACGTGATGTGCGGCTTGGAGCTCCGCGTCGTTCGCGATTGGCCGCAGGGGAAACTTGCGAACCAATTTCAGATAGTCATCCGACGTGGCTCGCGGTCGCTTCGCAGTGGCGGTTCTCATAGCCGGCCTTTCCACTTGTCCTTGGCGTACTCCGCGTGGGTGAGAATATCCAGGATGTAAACGTCCTGCCGCTGATGGAAGATAGACGTCAGCAGCCGGTACTCGTTTCCCCTCACGTTGAACACGGTGACGACAACCCCGCTCTTCAACTTGACGCCGTCGGCCGACGGATAAGCGATGCGGACGTCGCGAATGCTCCGCCAGTGCGCGGCCTCGGCGGTTTGCCTCCAGAGGTCGAGCCAGTCCCTCGCATCTGAATGCTTGCGGGCAAATCTCTCGAGAAGTGCCACGTTCAACACTCTCACAGGTATTGCGGTTTGCAATGCGTTCGGCCACGCGTCAAGCTGTACCGGCGGGAATTCGCCTACACCGTCTGCGGCTGCCGCGTCTTGCCTTCGGCGTATTCCATCGCGGCCTTCACCAGCCCCAGGAACATCGGCTGGGGGCGCAGCGGGCGGCTCGTCAGCTCGGGATGGGCCTGCGTCCCGATGAAGTACGGGTGAACGTCCTGCGGGAGTTCGACGATCTGCATGATCGGTTGCCCCGGGGCCTTGCCACTGAAGACCAAGCCGTGCTCTTCGAGCGTGGGGATGTACTTCGGGTCGACCTCGTAGCGGTGGCGGAAGCGCAACCGCGTGCGCGTCTGATTGTCGAAGAGGCGGAACGCGAGCGTGTCGGGCTTGATGTCGACGTCTTTTCCGCCCAGGCGCATGTTTCCGCCCAGACCTTCGATCTTCTTCTGTTCGGGGAGGATGTCGATGACGGGATTCTTCGCGCGCGGGTCGAATTCGGTGCTGTTGGCGTCGGCGATGCCGCACACGTTCCGGGCGTACTCGATCACCGCCATCTGGAAGCCCAGGCACAGCCCGAGGTACGGGACTTTATTTTCGCGGGCGTAGCGGATGCAGTCGATCTTGCCCTCGGTGCCGCGCGATCCGAACCCGCCGGGCACGATGATGCCGTGAACGTCGCGCAACCGCTTTGCGACGTTGTTGGCGTCGATATCGGTCGTGTCCATCCATTTGAAGTTGACGTTCACGCCCAAGTGCACCCCGCAGTGCTCGCCGGCCTTGATGATGCTGGCGTAGGCGTCGCGCAGGGCGGTGTACTTTCCGGTGACGGCGATGGTCACGTCCTTTTTCGCCTTGCCGATGCGATCGACGAACCAGCGCCACTTCACGCGGGCCTGGTCTTCGCTGCGCTGGTTCACGCGCTCGTGGAGATCGAGCAGCGTGAGCACTTCACGGTCCAACCCGCTCTCGCGAAGCGATTCGGGGATCGTGTAGATGCTTTCGACGTCGTGCATCGTCACCACGCGGCGCATGGGCACGTTGGTGTACATCGAAATCTTTTCGCGCACGCTCTCCTTCACCGGGTGCGATGCGCGGCAGGCGATGAGATTGGGCATGATCCCCATCTCCATCAGCCGCTTGATGCCCAACTGAGCGGCCTTGGACTTCTGCTCGCCCAGCGTCCCCGGCTCCAGCACGTACGTCAGCGCGACGAAAATGACCGACCCCTCGCCCTCCTCGTAGGCGAGCTGACGGCAGGCTTCCAGGTAGAACGAGTTCTCGTAGTCGCCGACCGTCCCACCCACTTCGACGAACACCGCGTCCGCGCTGGACTTCGCGGCCAGCTCGCGCAGCTTCAGCTTGATCTCCCCAACCACGTGCGGGATGACCTGCACGTCGCGTCCCAGATACCCCCCCTCGCGCTCCTTTTTCAGCACGCCCGAGAGGATCTGCCCGTTCGTCGTGAAATTGGCGGCCGAAAGATCCTGATCGAGCAGCCGCTCGTACGTCCCCAGGTCCATGTCGGTCTCCATGCCGTCATCGAGCACAAAGACTTCCCCGTGGCGATAGGGGTTGAGCGTCCCGCTGTCGATGTTGAGATACCCCTCCATCTTGATCGGCGCGACGCGCAGCCCCTTGTCCTGCAGCAGCTTGGCGAGGGACGATGAGAAGATCCCCTTGCCCAGCCCGGACATGACGGTGCCGACGACGATCACGTACTTGTGATGCCCCTTGCGATAGCCCGGAGGCATCGGGGTGTAAAACTCCGTCTCGTCGGTCGATTGCCCGAGCTTGCCCAGCAGGTGTTCGTTGCTCATGTTTCGTTAGTAGGCAGTAGGCAGCGGGCAGTAGGCAGAGAAGAGAGAAGACAACACAACGCCTCTTCGTTTTCTGCCTACTGCCTACTGCCTATTGCCCGCTCCTTTGTCGCTTCACAAACGCCTCGTACTGCTCCGGCGTGTCGATGCCGTGGGTAGCGCGATCGACCGTCAACACGTGAATGCTCGCCCCGTGCTCCAGCGCGCGGAGCTGCTCCAGCTTTTCCGTCTTTTCCAGCGCGCCGGGCGGCCAGGACGTAAAGTCGGCCAGGAAATTCCAGCGGTACGCGTAAATGCCCAAGTGCAGATGATACGCCGGATTGTCCGGCGATTCAGGATCCCGCCTGAACGGGATCGGCGATCGCGAGAAATACAACGCCCGGCCGGCCTGATCGGTCACGACTTTCACGAGGTTCGGATCGTTTGGATCCGCGTCGCGCGGGAACGGCGTCGAAACCGTCGCCATGTCGTCGTCCGATGATTCCATCCGCTCGATTAGCGCATCCACCGTCCGCGGCTCGATCTCCGGCTCATCCCCCTGCACGTTGACCACCAGCTCGCCCGGCCACTCCCGCACGACCTGCCAGATGCGATCGGTCCCGCTCTGATGGTCCGGGGAAGTCATCGTCACCACCGTGCCGAACGGCTTCACCGCTTCCGCGATCCGCTGATCGTCCGTGGCCACGATGACGTTCCGCACGTGCCGGCACTTTTTCACCTGGTCCACGACGTGCTGCACCAGCGGCCGACCGGTGTCGGCGGCGATCATCTTCGCGGGAAATCGCGTGGACGCGAAGCGGGCGGGAATGACAACGGTCGCAGCCAAGTCGAGCCCCTCGAAACACGCCAATCAGGTCAACTTAAAACTGCGGGGCGACGGTACAGAAGTACCACCGGTCCGTCAAATTCCGTGGCCGATGGGTTCGCGCCGACACAGCGTTGCCTGCAAAATACGTCAGGATATCATTCGAGTGGTCAACATCATGCAGCAACCGGTTGAATGGAGCGCAGAATGTGAGCACGATCGAACTGCGGCGCAAGGCCAAGAAGACCATCGACAAGCTTTCGGGCTCTCGTCTGCGCTTCGTCGCGGACCTGCTCAACTACGTTCAAGAGCGGGAGTCGGAGGAGGCGACGAAGGAACTGCTGGAGATTCCCGGCTTTCTGGAGTCGTTCGACCAAGGCGTGAAGGATGTGCGCGCCGGGCGAACGACCCCGTGGCGCAAGGCTCGTCGTGGCTCATAAGCTTTTTCTCTCGCAGGAAGCAGGACGAATTCTCGCCGACGCCGATGCGCCGCTGGCGCGCAAACTGGAAAAGTGCTTCGCGCGCATCGCATCCAATCCGCGCGGGGAAAACAATGTAAAGGCGTTGAAGGGGCCGCTCGCGGGATACCTCCGCTTCCGCGTCGGAAACCACCGCGTGATCTACTCCATCAATGACGTGACCCGCACGGTTTCCGTCGTCACCATCGCTCACCGCAGCAGCGCGTACGATTAGCAAACGTTAGATTACCTCAAACCCCCGCCGCTTCGGATCGGCGATCGCGATGACGATCGCCGACAGGCTCGCGGGCTCGGCGTGCTTCAAACACCGGGCGAAGCTCTTCAGCGTCGCGCCGCTGGTCATCACGTCATCCACGAGAACGACGTGCTTGCCGCGGATGCACTTCGGGTTCGTCAGGCCGAACGCGTCGCGGAGGTTTTCTTCCCGCCTGGCGTGGGAGTGGATGTGCGTCTGGGTTTCGGTGTTGCGCAGGCGCACCCCCGGCTTGGCGAATTTCAGCATGTTCAGTTTCGCCAGCCGGCGCGCGAGCACTTCGGCCTGGTTGTAGCCGCGCTTCACGTGTCGCAGGACGTGCAGCGGCACGGGCACGACCACGTCCGTCTCCGTCAGCAGCCCCTTCACCCGTTCCTGCGCGCTCAATCGCTCGGCGAGGAACTCCGCCAGCGGCCAGCGGTGGTGGTACTTCGCCTGGTGGACGAGGTGCTTGATCGGGTCTTCGAAAATGCCCAGCCGAAGGATGCGCTCGAACGGGCGGATGCCCTTGTCGTCGCAGTATGGACATGGGGCGTCCAACTCGGCGAGCGGCATCGCGCAGCGGTCGCAGGCCGGGGCGCGCTCGAGCAGTTGCAATTCGTTGAAACAGCCATCGCACAGCGCGGCGCTGCCCGGGGCGTACGCCTGGCAGCCGGCGCAAATGCCGGGATAGCAGAAATCCATCACGTGCGCCAGCAGAGCCGACAGTTGCACATGATCATTATAACACAAGTCGGCTCCGCGCCTTGGCATCTTGTCACCCTCGCACCTTGCCCGCGTGATTTGAACCCCCCCGCTCGCGCCGATAGCATTCGCACCGTCATGCAGCACCCCCAGCCATCGTCGCCCCACCGTTCCGCTCCCCCGTTGTTGTTTTCCTCCAAGGCCCGGCGGACGAAGGAGCAGCCGATCAGCTTCCTGATCACCACGGCGATGGCGAACCCGGAGCTGATCAACTTCGCCGCCGGGCTGGTTGATCCGCTGACGCTTCCGGTCGAGGAAACGAAGCGCATTACCGACACGATCCTGTCGAACCCCGCCCGCGGTCGCGCCGCGATGCAGTACGACACGACGCTGGGGCTCGCCGACCTCCGCCGCCAGGCGCTGAAGCACCTGGAAGCGCTCGAAGGCAAGCCCGCCGGCGCCATGTCGCTCACCCCGGCGGACATCGTCATCTCCACCGGCTCGCAGCAGGCGTTGTACCTGGTCGGCGAGGTGCTGATCGATCCCGGCGACATCGTCATCGCCGCCAACCCGAGCTACTTCGTCTTCACGGGCACGCTATCGAGCTTCGGCGCGAAGGTGATGACCGTGCCCATGGACGAAAACGGAATGGACGTCGACGCCGTCGAGCGGCTGCTCACGCAGCTCGATGCCGAGGGCAAGTTGCCCCGCGTCCGTGTGATCTACTGCACCAGCTATTTCCAGAACCCGACGGGGCTCACGCTGTCGCTCGAGCGCCGGCCGAGGCTGCTGGAGCTGGCGAAGCGCTTCAGCCGCGATCATCGCATCGTGATCCTCGAAGACGCCGCGTATCGCGAGCTGCGCTACGAAGGGGTCGCACTGCCGTCGATCAAGTCGTTCGACCCGGACAACAAATACACGGTGCTCGCCAGCACGTTCAGCAAGCCGTTCGCGCCGGGCATCAAGACAGGTTATACGGCCATGCCCAGTGACCTGATGCACGAACTGCTCCAGCAGAAGGGCAACCATGACTTCGGCTCGGCGGCGCTGTCGCAGCACATCGCGCTGGAGGCGATGAAAAGCGGCGCGTACCCAAACCAGGTCGAGCGGTTGCGGACGAGCTATCACGCGAAGCGCGACACGCTGCTGGCGGCGCTGGAGCGGTACATGCCCAAGTCGCCGGGCGTATCGTGGACGCACCCCGACGGCGGGTTTTACGTGTGGCTCACGCTGCCCGAGCACGTCAACACGTCGCGCGGCGCGATGTTCGACCAGGCGGTCGAGCACGGGGTGCTGTACGTGCCCGGCGAGTACTGCTTTCAGCCCGATGAGAGCGGCTTCATCCCGCTGAACCACATCCGGTTGAGTTTTGGGCAGGTCGCGCTCGATCAGATCGAGCGCGGCGTCGAACGGCTGGCGGCGGTCGTAAGCGGGCAGTTATCGGCAAGACAATCGCGTTCTCCCTCTCCCCGTACTCGGGGAGA
>JBBSLV010000111.1:0-10062 GCA_038233535.1 Tepidisphaerales bacterium
CCGATCACGACGTCGCACGCCGCGACGGCCTTCACCGCCTTCGCGGTATCCAGGTCGATCGCCAGCGGCACGACCCGGGTGCCGAGCCCGATGTTGCCGATCGCCTCGGCGAGCATCTCGACCTTGAAGCGGCCGAGGTTCGCATCGGTGGCCCGGCTCATATTGATGCGGTTGAGGTTCTTCCATTCGACCCGGTCATGGTCGACCAGGACGAAACAGCCTACGCCGAGACGAACGAGCTGCTCGATGAGTGGGCTTCCAGTGCCCGAGCATCCGACGACCGCGATCGTCATGCGGCGAAGGCGCTCGACCGTCCCCGCCCCGAAGGCCTGGGCGTGGCGCCGGACGAACTCCGGTAGCCCAAAACCACCACCATCCGCATACCAGAAGTGCAGGTTCTCGCCGGCGATCGTCACCAGCTCGACCGGCTGCTTTTTCCCGTCGGGCATAATCACGCGCGCGAATATCCGGCCGTCATCGCCTGGCAGCATCACCGCGCTGGCGTGCGGCTTGCCGTCTTCGAGCAGGTCGCAGACCGACCGAAAGAAACTCCCGTCCGACATGTCGTCGCGCGCCGAGAACGCCTCTAACCCGCCGGGATGGCTGTGGATCTTGACGATTGCCATGCCGCGCTTCATCGCGTCTTCGATGAGCGGATCGGCGAACTTCGTCGGCCAGTCCACGCTCACCTCGGTGCGCTCGCATTCAGCGTGCGGGATCAGCACGACACGGCGGGCACAGAAGGCATGGCGGTCTTCGCCGTTCATGCGATCACAAAGAACCAGAGCCGCTGCCTCCAGCCCGTCGCCCGGAAACAGATGGGCGCGGAGCTGCGCATGCTGCTCGCCTGTAAATCTCAATGCGTAGCGCATGGCAAACTCCTACCGCTTCGGTTCAACGTAGAGCCAGTTCTTCACCCGGATGTGATGCGTGGTGAGGCAGTCGATGCCTTCCCGCCACGTGTAGTGCCGCGACCACTGCTGGTAGATCACGCCGTCGATGTCCAGCGGCGTTGCGGCGTGGATGCACTTGCCATCGGACCGTGCCAGGTGCGGCAGGAAGTACGCCATGTCCAGCGCGCCGGGCGGGTAACCGCCCTCGATGCGGATGGCCACTGTCACGGTCTCCTGCGTGTAGCCAACGGGGAGCGGATGGTTGTGGATGAACAGCCAGCGCGCAGCTCCTACCTTGACCGTTTCCCACGGCAGGCCGAGCGAGCCCAGATAGATTTCGTCGTCTTCAGGCAGTCGGAACTGGCGGCGCGGCTCCGCAACCGCTGGGGCAGACGACGGCTCGGTAGCCGTCGCCTGCTCGCCGTCACCCTGCGTCAGTTCCATCGTGACGAACCGCTCGATCCCCGGCTCGCCCAAGTCGATCTTGTCGGTGACCGTGACCTCTTTCATGTGGCCGCCGTGCAACTTCTGGTGCATCCGCCAGGCGGTCGGGGACTTCTGGGCGAGCTCGAACAGCTTCTCGCCGGTGAGGATGTGGTGGTCGACCGTGAACGGGTCGCGGTCGATGCGGAACTTGTATTTCTTCGCCCGCGGCGGCTTCTTGTTGTCCTTCGCGTAGACCTCGATGTCGACGATCTCCACGATGTCACCTTCGTCGATGATTTCGACGACCTCACCGATTTTGTTGAGGCCGTCCTTCGCCCCGTGGGGCGGGTGCTTTTCTTCTGCCATGACGCTCACCTTTCCGTGGGCCGAACCCACTAGAACACTTCTGACGGTCGAATATCCGCCACATGGCGGGGAGCCGATGTTTCCGACCCTCTCACCCTGTAGTACGATCAGGCCTTACCTTTTTTGTTCACCTCGCTGCGTTGCCCCCCGCCCGAGGTAAGGCCCATTCGTATAGAGGTTGAAGAGAAAGGAGTCGGCAACGGGATGGCCGAAGACGGCCCAATACTCAAGCAGATGGACGACGCCGAGATCGTCCGAAGGCTCAAGGCGTCAGATCCGGAGGGGCTGCGCGCGCTGCTCACAATTCACGGGCCGGTGGTCCATGAAGCGGTCAGGAAGCGGCTCGGCAGCCACGTGGCAGCAGAAGCGATGAACTTTGCGTCCATGCTGGTTTGGGTCGATACGTCGAGCAAGTACGATGCGGCGAAAGGAAAGATTGGCGCCTGGTTCATGCGCATCGCCATCAACAAGGCGATCGACATCCGGCGCGGCGAGAAGCGTAAGAAGTTCATCCAGCTCGATTTCGATCCCGCCTACGACCCTTCCGAATGCGATGAGACGGCTTATCGCGAGGAGAAAGCGGAGGACGCTCAGAAGCGCGAACGGCGAAAACAGGACACGAAAAAGATTGTGGCGGATCTGCCACGGGTCCAGCGCATCATCACCGAGTGCGATTCCATCAGTAAGACCGGCGAAGCCACCGTTGACGACATCCGCGTGGCGCTGAAGAACCCCATCGCCTCGAAAGGTTCGATATACACCGCCCACTGCAAGGCAAGAGCGACAATCCGCGCCGAAATGATCCGGTTGGGTTATTACCCCAGCGATGCTGGAAGGCGCAACAATGGCTGACGAAAACAAGGAATTCTGGGAGCAGGTCAGGGGGAAAATACGCCGGGCCCTTGACCTCGACCCGATGTGCCAGGAAGAGGCGGAGAAGGAATACAAGAAGACCAAGGCGCCCGGGCCGCTGTCGGAGACCGACATCAATGCCATGATGGAGTTCGCACAATCGTTCGGTGAACGCGGCGGCATGACCGCCGAGCCGGAGCAGGACGAAGCCGAGGAGAACGGCCAGCCTGGCGGCGAGTGGGTCGACCCGGTGAAAGCCGAGGATATGGACGCTGAGTTGATGGAGCTGGTCAACCGCAACCGCGGCGAGCAGGACGAGGAAACCAATGACCTCCTGGACAAGCACCGCGAAGAAGAGCTTCGGGACGAGGATGACAGGGAGGACGGTGACGACGGCGATGCCAATGATGGGAAAGACACGCCTTGACTGGAAGATGGAAGAGACGCTCATGGGGCGCGCCGGTGATGTGGCAGAGGAGATTCTGCGCTTCGCCCGCCAACGGAAAGCACCTATCGACCCGCTCAAAATCGCGGCCGAGGAAATCGACCAGCTCAGGGTGGTAGGCGACGACTTCAAGAAGGCTTTCGACGGCCAGCTCGAGTATCACCCCAAGAAGAAGCGGTTCCTGCTTTTCTACAACAACAAGTACGACCGCGGACTTCCTGCCGGCGAACACCATCCGCGTACAAGATTTTCCATCGCGCATGAACTCGGGCATTTTTACTTAGAGCGGCACAACCGGTTCCTGCGCCGCGGCGGCCGCAAGCACGGCTCGAAGGGTGAATTCAGCAACGACTACATCACCGAGCGCGAGGCCGATTCGTTTGCCGCCAGGCTTTTGATGCCGAGCAACCTGGTCGAGCCGATGGTGAACGAGGGTGAGCTGTCGCTGGAGCGGACCGAGGAGATTGCCGGGACGTTCAAGACGTCGATGCTGAGCGCGGCCAGGCGCTCCGTCGCCGTTTCCGATTTCCCGTGTGCGGTCGTCGGCATCCGCAACGGCTTGATCGCCTGGGTGTGCCGTCCGAATTCGCTGATTAAGTACGGCTTCTATCCGCCGTCCCGCGGGCCCTTCACGTCGAAGACCGCGCACGAGCAGTGGCAGAACTTCTCGATGGAAATCGGCCAACGTCACACGGCGCCGGTCTATGCCCGTCAGTGGTTCAAGGTGTACGACCGCACCGAACTTGAACAGGTTTCCGTTACTGAGCACTACCTGCCCATCCCCATCCTCGACACGCTGGTCGTGATGCTCACTATCCCCGAGGACGAACTCAGGCTCATCTCGAACTACGACTGATTCACCCGGGATCGAAAGACGCCGAGTCCCAAGGCTTTAACACGATCAATTTCGCGTAATTAGCGGTCCGTCTTTAGGCTACCCTTCCACGGTCCTGGCGGAGCCCATTTGCTGACCAGCGGTGCGGACCACGCCACAGCGTGCAAAGGAACGGCGACGAATCCCTGCACCTCCGCAACCACATCAGGCAGGCCCGGAAGATTCTTTTCGCCCAGCCGACGACAGAAGGCAGACCATTGGGCCTGTTTGGCCGGGTCTCGCGCGAAGGCTGCGGTCAACCCCACGGGGATTTCGGCCGCCAGCGGAGTTCCACGCCGGGCAAACGTCGCGGCAATCGCGCGGACGAGCAGGCCGCCGTCGAACTCGAAGTGGCGGGCGAGATGTCGCAGGTCGTAGTAGTCCTTGTGGCGCGTGTTCAGCATCCCGAGCTTGACGATGGCTTCGAGCTTTTCAGCCACGACCGTCTCGCGGGGGTACGTGCGGAGTTGCGGCGCGGGCAGCCCCAGTAGGCTCGGATATGACGCTGTAGCAGCCGGCGGCGTCACTGCGTCACCGAAACCGATGTCTGTCTGGACCCGCACCACAGCGCCGCCGAGCGTTCCGGTGAAGCGCACGCGGACGCCGCCGCACTCATCCACCGTGCGAATGTCTTCGGCCGTGACGGTTGCCGGGTCGAACGTCCATCCGTCGTCCTCGACCGGCATCGCGCAGACTTCGCGGAAGACGGACGTGACGTGGGCGAGCGAGCGGTCGCCGAAGCCGAGCAGGTCCAGATCCTGCGTCGGTCGATGCGGCGATCCCTCCCATACCGAAAAGAGCATCGCACCCTTGAGGATGAAGGCGTCCCGGTGCGTGGAAAGACTCAGCCGATAGAGGAAGCGCTCGATGGCGTAGCGGATGAGCAGTTGGTTGTAGTCCGTGCCGCTCGCCTTAGAGAGGTTCAGCAGGCGCTGGCGAGCAGAGGCGGCGATGTTGCGAGGAGCATGGGCCATCGATTGAAGTCACGAAAGCAGGCTGTCCAGGAATGGCCGCATCACGTTGGTCACCCGGCACACCTGGGCAAAGTGCGAGATTTGCTCGGCGGTGATGGCCCGCTTTTGCCAGGCGTCCCGAAGCGCCTGGACTGCCACATCGACGCCGATCTTGTTGCGGTATTTGAAGCAGTCCGCGACCGTCTTGGCCGCGGAGTAAATCCGAACCTCCACGCCTTCGATCCGGTGGCGTTCCACACCCTCCGTGAATGCCTTTCCTGAAAACCGCACAACACGAAGCGGCGGATGGTCCACCTTCGGCTTGCGGCTGGCGGGCGTAATCGCCATCCACACTTCCCAAGGATTTTGCGTCGTCAGCCCATGGAAGCGCAGGGCCGAGAGCAGGCAGACGATCCCGCCGGAGACTCGCTTGCACGCCTCCGCGAGACTATGGTTTTCGCTTACGTCGGCATTCGCCAGGACGTAGAGCCCGCGCCCCGACCGCAGCAGCACCCCTTGCTCCGTCAGCCGAGTCAGATGGCGGCGCGGAATGTCCAGCGGCGCCAGGTCGCGTGGCCGAAGGATCCCCCGACTCCGGGCGAGCCGGACGATTTGCTGGAGCGGGTCTGATCGCTTGGCAATCTGCATGGTACAATCCGCCTGTAATTATCGACATAGACAGACGTATTGTACAACATTTTCAGAGCCAAATCCCGTCATTCGGCCGATTTTTTACCCGCGCTCCGCCGGTTCCTTGGACCGGTGCTGGTGAATGAACGTATGGGCGTCGTTCGCGATCTTGGCCAGGGTCAGCAGATCGTCGGCGCCGAAGCTGGAACTGTCCTTCCACTCGTTCCCGTTTTTGTACGAACGGCTGAACGTCACGCTGTACGTGAGTCGGCTGTTGTTTCCCAAGTCCACCTCGCGCTTCCAGATCGCCGCGCGGAGCGTGCCGTACCGGATGGTGTGGACGGGACGATTCGCCGCCTTGTCAGGGTTACTCTGCTGGTTTGTTGTTTGCGCCATTGCTCACCTCTTTAATTTGAAACTCCGTCGATCAAACCATTGCCGCCGCCAGTGCGTCCAGTTCCTCGG
Organism: Tepidisphaerales bacterium; assembly: GCA_038233535.1. GTDB lineage: Bacteria > Planctomycetota > Phycisphaerae > Tepidisphaerales > Tepidisphaeraceae > DASYWJ01. The sequence continues at coordinate 5,905 of JBBSLV010000111.1, forward strand.
CAGAGTTGAAAACCACGCGTTCACACACCGGAACGAATTCGGCGACGCCAAACTGTTTGAGGAATCCGATTCGCGGCTCACGAGCCAAGCCGCGTTCCGTTACGATCCGCACCGTCTCTGCGTAAGTGGGCAGCGCGGGAGCGGTCGCGTCGTAAGGCCGAATGTCCGCCAGGTCGGTCAACACCGTCAACACGCGCACGATGCCTGCCGAAGGCTCGTGCTTGAGCACCGCGAACGTCGCCGTTGCCGAGATCATTTCGTGACCACCTCCGACGGCTGCGCAAAACCAACTCGCCGCCGACTGCGCGACCGCGCCATGAAGCCGTTCTTGAGCGATTGGAATTCCCGATCGGCCTCCATGAAGCGCCGGGCCATTTCCCGGACCAGCTCAGCCTCCGGCACGTCGGCGCCATACACCTGTTTGTAGAACGCTTTGTAGCGATCCAAGTCCCGCGCCAAGTCCGGGCTGATTTCCAGCATGAGCTTGACGGGCGTCGTTTCATGAAATGCGGGCAGTGCGATTTCTGGCATGGCGATTCTCTTTTCGAGTTTCAGTTCGTTGCAGTCGTGTAGGGCGCCAGCACCATGTCCTTGTTCACCAGCACGCGCAGCGGCCAACCTCGACGGATCGTGATCGTCGGCTGCACGTCCAGTTCGCGGTCGATGACCTTCTCGCCGATTCGATTCGCTTGCTGCGCGACGGTGTCGCCAATCACGTCCTGCCCGTTGTTTCCACTGCTGCTGCTTTGGCGGTTTCGGGCCAGGTTGCCGGCATACGCGATCGCCGTCGTCAGGGCCGTGGCTTTGGCTAGCTTGTCCAGATGATAGTCCACCTGATCGGCCAACCCCGCTTGCCCGGCCTGATCCGTTCCGGGCATCGCATCCAACACGATCGACTGCCCGTTCGGATAGATGAGACGCCGCCACACGAGCAGCGCCCGGTTCTGGCCGTTGGTAACGAGACTTTGATATTTGCCGAGCAGGCGCGAACCCTGCGGAATGAGCAGGTAGTTGCCGGTCACGGAGTCGTAGACGTTCTCTGTGACTTGCCCAATCACTTCTCCCGGAAGATCGGTATTGATCGCCGTCACCAATGCGCCGGGGATGACGCTCCCGGCCTTGAGCTCGTATTTGGAGATCGGCGTCAGCAGTGGCTTGGGCAAGTACGCCTCGATGGCCGCGGCCTGGGGTGACGAACGCTTCCTTGTCGCGTTGATGGTTTTCGATCGCGCCACCCGCTTGGCCGGTGTCCGACCCGCTAGCGCTTTCGTCATTGCTCATTCCACCGATGCCGCCGGCGCGGATATCGGGTCTGCCGAGCATCACCATCGTCGGCATCGTGGCCGGGCTGGGCACCGCTGCTGCTGCCGTTGCCGAGACGCCCACAGGATGTGCTCCAGCGAAGACCAGCGGCGAGTCCATCGCCTGTTCCCGTTCCTTGCGCTGCTCTTCCAACATGCGCCGCCGCAATTCCGCCAGTTGTCGGATCTGCTCCGCCAAGGCTTGCTCCTGCGCCGACGGACCGGCGGGCCGCGTTGCGGGAGCGGTCGGACGCGCCGACCCGTCGTAGCCGATCTCCTGCGCCGCTTGGCGAACATCGAACGAATAGTCCTTGGGTAGATCCCGCACCGAATCAGTCAGACCGCTCGGGCGGATGGAATTCTCTTCCTGCGCCCTGTTCCTCTGGGCGGGGCCGCGATCCCCCAAGCCCATGATCAACACCACGAGTCCCATCGCCGCCCCGAACACGCCAGTCAGTAACACCGCCCGCCGGCTCAACCGCGTGACTGCGGGCCGTGGACCGAGGATCGACAGCTCTCGGCCGTCTGTCTGCTCGGGGGCTTCCTCAGGGACCGGATTGCTATTGGGTTGTTGGTTCATGGCCGCTCTCCGTCAGTTCCTTGCGTGGGTTACTCTTTTGCGTCGGCGCGCTGGATGCCGATGACCGTCTGCGGAGCTTCGCCAAGGCGCAGCTCCGCCTTGTCGAACAGCCGATCGACGATGTACCAATCTCCCTTCACTCGGTAGTTCACAAGCTGCGCATCCCCCTTGCGCCCAAGAACGAACAGCGGCGGCGCTTCGGTGACCGCGGCCTTTGGCGGGAACTGGATGTAGGTCTTTCGCCCGTCATCAAACGCTCGCAACGGGCACCAGGGCGGCGTCCGCGCACGCTTCTGACGCAGAATCAGGTAGTTGAAGTTCGCCTTGGACAGATCCAACCCGGTGGCGACCGTCGCCTGAAGCTGCGCCTGCTGCTGCGCGACTTGATTTCGGATCATCACCACGTCCCCATAGGGATAGTTCCAGGCGATCATCGTGTGGTAAGTCGGCTGATCGGTGCTGGTCAGATCGAGCGTGTACACGCGCTGATCGGTGGTGATGACCAGATTCGTTTGCAGCGCAGCCTTGCGGGGCTTTACCAGAAGCAGCGTTTGCGCCGAAGCGCCGGTCCCGGAATCGACGCTCTGGACGATCCACCGCGTCGTGTCGCCGGCGGCAGCGGTGACGAGCTTTTCACCGGAAGCGAGCGCGATCGTGGTCACGAACCCCGGACTCGTGACGGCCGTGTACACGACGCCGGGGGCGTAGTCGTAATACTGGATCGCGTTCAAGAAACCGTCAGCGCTCGGTTGCGTCGTCGCGCCGGCCTTGGCGGCGGCAATCGCCCCCAGGCCGGACGTTGGTACGGCAGACTTTTCGCTCCCGGCCAGCGACCGTAATTGCGGACTGGCCAGCGGCACCTTCACTTCGACGACCCTTGGCATCGAAGCATCGAAGTCTTCCGTCAGCCGCATGGCTGGAGCGAGACGCCGATCGGGCATGACGACGACGGACGGCGTCTCGACGGACCTGCACCCGCCTACGTCCAATGCCATGAAAATGGGTATGTACAACAGAAGCCGGTAACGGTTCATGGCTTGACTCCTTGCTTAGAGGGTGAATTGGCTGCACCGGATGCATTGGTGGCACCGGGCGTCGCGGACCGGGGCGCAATCGACGTTCCCGCTCCGTCGTCCCGCAATACCGGGCCGGAGAACTCCCGGCTCCAGGTAAAACTTGTGATGTAGACGCCGATCGGGTTCTTGAAGGTGTCCGCCTCGTCGCGCGGCGGCATGAGCTTCACTTGAAAGAGACCCGTGTAGTCTTCCCGCGAACGGCTCACGCCGTTGGAGAATGTTGTCTCGACCCACCGCACCTGATAAGTACCTTCGGACTTCTGCAAGATGCTGCTGATTTCTACAGTCCGCGCGGTCGCGCCTTGGCCGGGCAGGCTTCTCAGGCCGGTGTCGTTCGCGGCATATTCATTCATGCTGGTCACGGCCTGCCCGGCGAGGAACTGATAGGCGCGGGTCCATTGCTGGCGCATGACCACCGGGTCCAACGGGCGCTCGCGCACGAGCCGCACGACTTCGCCGACGAAGTACCCCACCTGCGCGGCGTCGGGCCGGAACGGTTCGCTGGCCAGTGTGATCCGGCCGGGCATCCCTACCTTGTTCACCTCGACGACATAGGTGGCCACCTGCTTCTTCACACCCAGGACGACGGCGCCGGTTGTGGAGATGAGGGCGAGAATCATCGAGCCGAAGGCGATGTAGCGCCAGTTGCGCGCTTGAACTCGCGCCGATCCGATCCGATCGTCCCACGCGGCTGCCGCGCGCGCGTAGGGACCGTGGTTGCCGGTGCTTGCGTACGTCCGTAGCTCGTGTTGGTGTTGGGTAAACTCATGTCAAAGGCCCTCCGCTGGTTGAAGAACCACCTTTTCCGCCGGAAGCGCTGGTGGGTCCGGGTACGCGACCCGCCGCATTCGCGGCGCTCTTTCCGACGGACTGGGTCGAAGTCGCAGTCGACGCGGTAACAGTCGATGCAACTGCGGCGGATTTGGTTGCAGCGCCGGCACCATTACGGATTTTGTTGATGACGGCGCTTCCCGCCGAAGCGATCAGCGTTGCCCCCTTCGTGGGAACCGCCGCGGCGGCCCTGACCGCCATCAGGGCCGGGCGGGAACCGGCCGCGCCGGCGGTCGTGTTGAAAGCAACCGCTGTCGTGTTGATCGCCGTGCCCACGCCCAGGCTCGGGCCTCCGATAATCAGATCCATCGCGAGGCGAGAAGCGACCAGCGAAAAGACCATCAGGAGCAGCGCCGCCAAGGCGATACAG
>JBBSLV010000112.1:0-10046 GCA_038233535.1 Tepidisphaerales bacterium
GTCCAGCTCGCGCTTCACCTGCGGGCGGGAACCCTCCGCGTCCGGCGCGAGCATCTTCGGCGTCATCTGATCGGCGACGGCCTTTGTCCCCTGCGACCGGACCAGCTCGATCATCTTCTGTCGTCCCGCCTTGCCCTCGGCCGTGTCGCCCTCGGCCTTGGTGTCGATCAGCGCCAACCCCAGCAGATCCGTGGGATACTTCTTCGCATACGCCAGTGCCACATACCCGCCCATCGAAAACCCGCCCAAAATGCACGGCAGCGCGCCCAGGTCCGCCAGCAGCGCATGCAGATCGTCGGCGAGCGATTCCATGGTGAAGGCACCGCCCGACTTCGATTGCCCGAATCCCCGCAGGTCCGGCGTGATGACGCGAAGCCCGTCGGACAGCGCCGCGATCTGCTCGCGCCACATGCGCGAATCAACCGGAAACCCATGCAGCAGCACGAGCGGCCGCCCCGTCCCCTGCTCCTGATAATTCAACGTCGTCCCGTTCACGCTTCGCTGCGGCATCATGCATCTCCTTGTGAGCCGCGATTCTATTGTATCGGTGTCGCGACGGCAGCGCACGGACGCGCGGGCTTTGCCGATGCGCGGGGTTGCGTTGAACACGCCTCACGAAACCCTACAATCCCCGCTCCCCGCAACTCCCCCGGGCATGGAAGCACGAATGGCGTTGGATCCCGACAACCTGAAGCTCACCGATTTCATGGACCTGCAAACCCTGCAGGAGATCCAGGACAGCTTCGCGGCCGTCGCCAACGTCAACGCCACCATCACCGACGCCGCCGGCGCCGTCATCACCCAGCCGGCGCCCACCAGCGACTTCCTCAAGCGCCAGCAGGCCATCGCCATCGCCGACGACGGGACCGAGGGGGGACTGGAGGGCCCGCAGAAGGAGGGCAGGGAGTACGTCGCGCCGATCATCGTCAGCGGGCATCGTTTGGGCACGCTCCGCATGTCCACGAACAACGGCACGGTGATGGGGCTGGACGACGCGAAGCTCGCGGCGCTGGGGCAGAAGTTCGGCATCGACCTCCGCCAGGTCAAGGCGCTGGCGACGCAGCTATCGCGCTCGCGGCACATGCGCCCGGCGGCCATCCAATTCCTCTTTCTCCTGGCCAACGCGATCGCCCGGCTGTGCTATCAGGAGTACCAGCTCCGCCAGCGCATCAATGAGCTGACGGCCGTCTACAACGTCGCCATGATGCTCGCCGACGCGCGCGACCTCTCCAAGGTGCTCCAGCGCACCGTGCAGGTGGTGTGCGAAGTCATGGAGACCAAGGCCGCGTCGATCCGGCTCATCGACGAAGAACACGACGAGCTGGTCATCAAGGCCGTGCACAACCTCTCGCGCGAGTACCAGCAGAAAGGCCCCGTGCGGATGAGCCGCGCGGAGATCGACCAGATCGCGCTGTCCCCGCAGGGATATGAGTACGTGCGGAACATGACCACCGACCCGCGCGTGCAATACCCGGAGGAATCGAAGCGCGAGGGAGTCATCTCGATGCTGTCCGTCGGCATGCGCTACCAGGGGCGCCCCATCGGCGTGCTGCGCGTCTACACCGACGAAGAGCAGACCTTCAGCCAGCTGCGCATCGACCTGCTGAAAGCCGTCGCCGCCCAGGCCGCCGCGGCCATCGAAAACGCGCGGCTGCTCGCCGAATCCATCGAGAACGCCGAGATCGAAAAGCAGATCAAGCTCGCCGCCGACGTCCAGCAGCGCATGGTCCCGCAGCGCCCGCCGATCGTGCCGGGGCTGGACCTGGCCAGCGTCTACATCCCCGCCTTCACGCTGGGCGGCGACTTCTTCGACTTCATTCCCCTCCCGGACAACAACATCGGCCTCGTCGTCGCCGACGTCAGCGGCAAAGGCGTCCCCGCCAGCCTGATCATGGCAAGCGTCCGCGCCGCCCTGCGCTCGGAGGTCGACAACGTCTATTACCTCTACGAAGTCCTCCGCCGGTTGAACGTCATGCTCTGCCGCGACACGAAAGACAGCGAGTTCGTCACCCTCTTCTACGGCGTGTACAACGCCGCCACGCGCCGCCTCACCTATTGCAGCGCCGGCCATCCCCCCGCCATGCTCCTGCGCGACGGCAAGGTCACGGAGCTAAAAAGCGACAACATGGTGCTGGGCATCGACTGCGACGAGCAGTTCGTCCAGTCGGTCGTCGATTTGAAGAAGAACGACGCCTTGCTCATCTACACCGACGGGCTGACCGACGGGATGAACTTCACGAACCAAAGCTTCGGCCGACAGCGCATCGCCGACGCGTTCGAGAAGGGCGGGACGATGACGTCGGAAGTACTGTCGCAGAACCTGCTGTGGGAATTGCGGAAGTTTGTCGGCATGGCCAAGCGCACCGACGACGTGACGATGGTCGTCGGGCGCGTCACGTGACCTGCCCCATTTGGAATGGGGCCACGCGGGAGCTATCATTCGCCTGCATGAAGGCACATCACGAGTTCGAGATCGATTACTTTCAGGACGAGGATGGGTTCTTCACCGCCCAGGTGCCGGCCATTCCGGGCTGCATCGCCTCCGGCAAGACGTTGCGCCAGGCTTACCGCAACGCCGTGGATGCCATCGAAAGCTGCCTCGAAGCACGGCGCAAAGTGGGGGCAATGAAGTTGCGCAAGTCACGGTACGCCGGCCTCAACGTGTACCGTCACGCCGTTCATGCCTAAGCTGATTCCCATCTCGCACCGGGAACTGGCGCGCAAACTCAAGCGCGCCGGCTACATCACTGAAAAAGAATGAGTGATGTCCCCAATCCCGTTCAATCCCGGAGTCGTTATACGGCTTGCGCCGGGGTGCTGCTGGTGTATTGCCCGGTCATGCTGGTCCTGGGCCGTCCCCGGTTCTTGAGGAACAGAACGCAATCGAGAACGTCGGATCGGGCCCGATAGCGACCGCGCCCGGCACCGCATAACCGCCGATGCAGCGGATCGCCACGGCACGGTGCGGCACGATAGGATGAACGGGCGCAGACGCCGCGTCGCCCGCTGATCGGCCTCACGTTATGTCGCCCAAGACCGCTCGGTGCCATGTACGCAGTCGAGATTGAACAGGAAGTCGATGGGCGCTGGATCGCGGAAGTGCCGGAGCTTCCGGGCGTCCTGGCGTACGGTTCATCGCGCGATGAGGCCGTGCGCAGGGCACAGGCGCTGTCGCTGCACGTGCTCGCCGAGCGGCTTGAGAACGGCGAGTCGCTGCCACAGATCCAGAACGTCTTTTCCATCGTGGCGTGAGCATGTCGCAATGGCCTTCCACTCGAGCATCGCGGTCCCTGCCCGCGCTGCTTGAGATCGGCGGGTCGGTCAAGCGTCAGAGCGGGTCACATCGCACGTTGCAGCGGCCCGGCTGGGCGGATGTCGTGTTCGCGTTTCACAATCGCGACGAGATCGGGCCGCGGATGCTCGCCCGAATAGCCAACGGACCGGCCTTCAACCGACCGATCTTTGACGTCACCCGGCGGGCGACATGACGGTTTTGCGTTATCCGACCCGGAGCCGTTCGATCTGCAATGACGGAGTCACCCCGTTCGCATGCCCAGCGACTTGCGGATCACCCGCACGACGCCGGCGCGGATCTTCAGGACGCGCAGGCGGAACTCCAGTTTTTGAAACGACGTGTCGTTCGGCTCGCGCTTGAGGCCGCGCTTCACCCAGAGCATGGCGTCGTCGAAGCGGCGCAAATGCTCGTGGGCGAGGGCGAGGTTGTACATCGCCAGCAGGTTGGTGGGATCGACTTCCAGCGGGGAAGTAAGGGAGACATCACACATTATCGAGCTCGCGAGAGGCTGTAAGCTGTGATGTCCGTGATGTCCCCCTTATGCTTCCGCTTTCCAAGCCGATTTCCATTGATCATGCGGCGAGGATAGACTTGCTCGCAGGCGAACATGATTCACACGGCCATCGGATTGCTCCTCTTGATCCCCATTGCGGTCTTGACTGGCATCGGGTCGAGAGCACGTAACCCGAACATCCCATCGCATCGGAAGCCTGGCCTCGCGTTCATGCCGAACGGCCTGATTATCTTGGATACAGTTTGGCTGGTGTTTGCCGTCGCGTCGTTCGGTTTTTTGATTGCAGGGAGCGGATGGTGGTCCGTCATTCTGTTCTTTGGCGGGTTGTGTGTTATCTGGATCATTCTCGGGCTGCTGGGGCTCGGATAACTTCTATCGGCGGTCCGAACAACTCGCCCGCTTGTGCTTTGACGTTGCAAATCGCGATGAGCTTGTTTGGCTAAGAGAGGCGTGCATGTTCGGATGGAGTAAACCCAAAGTCCAAGAACAAACCCTTGAACAACAGATTGCGGAGATTGACGACGCGTTGAAACCCATTGCCGTTATGGGTGAAGACTGCGACATCGTCACGGGCGCACAAGGAGATTTCGGCTTCGACCCCAGAAGCCCTGTTCCGGTCAATGGGATTCGCGGCGGCTACAAGTACATCAACCGACTTTCATGCAGATGCGGACTCGGCCTGATGTTTCATCGATTAGGCTCGTTTCCCGCGCCGCCGCCGATACGGCAACACATCGATGTGTACGAAACGGTCTGCTGCAATGCGATCCATTGGGCGAACATTTTCATACATTGCTATCATCCGCGCCGCTCCCGTCGTGCTCCGAGTGAATATTCGTTCAAGCCTTGGCACCCGGTTTTTAGCGTCGTCCCGATAGGGATGGGTACGACCTCAAGACTCGCGGAATTCCCCGTTGATCTGCCCCACTGTCTGGCGCAGGAATTTGGGCAGGGGCCCGGTACTGCGATCGCCGCAACTTGCGCGAAATACGTTGGTGACGGATCGCGCTTTAAGCGACCGACACAACACGCGAACGCGCTGATGCGAATCTATGAGCTCTTGCGAGGTCATACAACCCTAGCCGATCACTTGGTAACCGGCGAGGATGTGCGAATACCGCCGACACATCATGCGTCATCGACCGCCATCATGATTAGGCTTCCTGGACGCGACGACGTAGGTTGGGCCGACGACGCCGGCGGGAAGCTGATTACTTCGCCCGACCTCGGACGCAAGATGGGCGTCGTCGTGCTGGTTAATACCAAGGGAAAGATCGCGGGCTTCGCCAGGATCTTGGCCGATGGCCGCATCGCTAGTCCGCCAACATTGAATGGACTTCAGGATGCGGTGACCGCACTCATGTACGTGCTGCTTATGAGCGGTGCGGCGCTATCGTGGGAGGAGCGCGCGACGTTCTCTCGGTGGGCGGGATTGCCCGTCGACGAATGGACCGCACAGCACCTGCAAGTTATCGCACTCGCGTTACTGCATCGATTACAGCAGGCGGCCGTCGACGCGCGCGATTGCTCGCGCGCGGAAATCGATGGTGCGAAGCTTGTCCGCGGGGCGGCGCTCCCGCGCCTCGATCGACCGTTGACTCCGGAGATTCACCGAATGCTGATGGGGCTTACGTTGGGGTGAGGCCAACGAAAGGTTTCAGGCCATGCCGCAGGTTCTCCGAGCGTATTTCATTGCGGGGTTTGTTGCACTCTCGGCACTTCTGCTCGCCGTAGGAACGGCGTGGGCAATCACCCCACGCGTTGCCCCAAGCGGGTGGTTTCACGGCGTTCTCTTGGTCAGTTCGGCAATTCTTCTATTTGTGGCGGGTGTCGGACGACTTGGCTGGAACGTACAGACATGGAGTGGCAATACGCCGACGGAGCGTTTCAACCTCTGGACCTTCCGCGGATTGAGTTTCGTCGGGCTGTATCTCCTCCTACTGTCACGGGCTCTCGGCTGGTTCTAGATTACGAGCGAAGAACACCTACCGCGTGCGCATCCCCAGTGACTTGCGGATGACGCGCACGACGCCGGCGCGGAGCTTCAGGACGCGGAGGCGGAATTCGAGCTTCTGGAAGGATGTGTCGTTCGGCTCGCGCTTCAGGCCGCGCTTGACCCAGTGCATCGCTTCGTCGAAGCGGCCGAGGTGCTCGTGGGCGAGGGCGAGGTTGTACATCGCCAGCAGGTTCGTGGCATCGACCTCCAGCGCGCGGCGGCAACTATCGATGCCGTCTTCGTAGCGGCCGCGCATGAAGCTGGCGACGGCGAGGTTGATCCAGCCGTTGACGTTCGTCGGATCGAGTTGCACGAGGCGCTTGAGGCATGCGACGGCCGGGCGGCTTTCGCCGCTGTCCATCAGGAGGTTGGACAGCTCCATCAGCACCGCCGGATCCTGCGGGCGGAGCAGGATTTCGCCGCGCAGGTGCGAGCGCGCCTCGATGGGTTCGCGGCGGCGGAAGTGGATCTTCGCCAGGTGCAGGTGCGCGCCGGGGAAGGTGGGATCGAGCCGCAGCGTTTTGAGGACCGCGCCGGCGGCTTCGTCATCGAACCCCGACTGTATGAGCCAGCGGCCATGGAAGTAATGCCCCGCCGGCTCGTCGGGCGCCAGCTCGATCGCCCGGCGGAACTTCTCGCCGGCTTCATCGATCCGGCCCATGTCGGTCAGGAGCTCGCCCAGGTCCAGCAGCGTTTCCGTGCTGCCGGGATCCTGGCGCAGCCCGGCGAGGTAGTGCCGCCGCGCTTGTTCCAGTTCGCCCTTGCTCCACATCGCCTCGGCGATGCGCAGGTGGACTTCCGGATGAAGCTCATCGAGGTCCAGCGCCTTTTGCCAGCAGAAGATCGCCTTGTCGTAGGACTGGCGGGCGGCGAGGCTCACGCCGATGTTGTAGTAGCAGTGCGGGCAGTGCTCCTTGTAGAGCCGGGCGAGGTAGAACATCTCCTCGGCTTTGTCGTGATCGTTCAGGTCGGTGTAGGTGATGATGCGGTTGCAGTAGGCCGGCTCGAAGGCGGGGTCGATTGACTCGATCTTCTGGAAGGTCTCCAGCGCTTGCTCGAGCTGCCCGACGCGGTGCAGATCGACGCCCAGGTGGTTCAGCGCCTGAAGGTCGTTGGGATCGATCGACAACGCCTGCTTGTAGGCTTCGACGGCTTCGTCGAGCCGGCCCATCTCGTCGAGCGTCAACCCGATGTTGAAGTACCAGCCGCTGTTGTAGGGGTTGATGTCGGTGGCGGCGCGGAGCTCCTCGAGGGCCTCCTGCCACTTGTGCTGCTCGAAGAGCTCCTGGGCCCGTTCGACCCGACGCTCAGCATCGTTCCAGTCATTCATGACACATCCGGCCGCCGCGGAAGACAGGTCTGGGTAAACTTCAACGTTACTACTGTACTTTCCGCCGGTTCGACTAATCAAGTCATGTCGCAACACGTCCGGCGCGGGACATGCGCGGGACAAGTGGCTAGGGCAGCAGACGCTGTCCCCGAATATCCTCGACGCGCTTCGCGAGATGGGCGTCACCCTTTGGCTCAGAGCTGCCCGCCGCCCCGCTGAAACTCGATGATCCAGCTCGGTCTGTTCGCGGAGGCAAGGATGTGCTTCTCACGCGTGAAGTAGATCGGCGCCGTGCCGCGCGGTGATCGCGACCAAACCCAGGCCGAACGAGACGCTGTCGCTGATCGGCGCGCGGGGCTTAACCGTGACACCCGCCCGCCGCTTGGTTATCGTCCGCGCCGATCACTGGAAAGGGACAAGCCATGCGATGGAACGTCGAAGGCGCCGACGGGCGGACGGGCGAGGAGCACGTCTATCCGATCGACGCCGACAGCGCGGAGCAGGCCGAGCAGACGGCGCGGAATCACGGCGTCCTGGTATCCGCCGTGCACCGGGCGCTGGTGCAACCGCAACAGGATGAACTGGACGACCTGGCCTCCGCGGCGATGACGCGAACGGTCCGCATCGGTCCCCCACCGGCGCCCGCGCCGTCCGCCGAATCGCCGCTTATCGCGTATCACTCGCCCACCACCCCGAGCGCGGACGTTCCCGACTACTTCGGCCTGCGCATCGGCAGCAGCGTGCTGATGGTCTTCGCGATCCTGTACTACCTCACTGCCGCCGCGGCATTGGCCACCGGGATCTACATCGCCGGCCGGCAAGGCCCGTGGGTGGCGCTGACGTTCCTGCTCTGGGCCCTGGTCGCGGCCATGATCGGCGGGCTCCTCCAGGCTCTCTCGGCGGCCTGCGTCGCGCTGCGCGATATGGCGCGGAATAGCTTCCGGTAGTGAAACGCTTGTAATCCGTCATGGCGTTATCCCCGTCCCGGCCAAGCCGAACGCCATCTCTTTGTCAGGCCACGCGTCGGCGGCGGCGTACGTAGAGCGACGGCTTGCGCGCGATCGCTTCGAGGAGGCGGCAGGCCATCGGAGATGGCGGGCGTGTTCCCGCCTCCCATGCCTCGACCAGCTTGCGGGAGACGCCGAGGAGTTTGGCGAAAAGTCCCTGGCTGAGGCCCAGCCGGTCGCGCAGTTCGTGGACGGCCGCGGCGCTGAAGTGCGGGGGGTCGGGGATCTCGACGGTCTTCATCGTCAGCTTTCCGGGACGGCCGCGGAGGCCGTCGCGGAGGTCGGTCAGGCTCTGGACGAGCATGTCACCCAGGTTGTTCTTCGTCGGCTTTCGCATGCAAACGTCCTTTCAACGACAACATCAACTGCCGTCACTTTATCAGCGTTCGTCGAGTGCCTGTTTGATCTGGCATGGCCAACGCGCGGCACGCGTTTGCCTGATCCGCCGTGAGGCTTGGCTGTTCGCTCTTGGTGAAGATCAGAACGAAATAGACGATCTCGTGGACCGGGAAATAAAAATGGCAGACGCGGAATGCGCCGCTCTTTCCCGACCCGCGTGACGGAGGCGCGAAACGCATCTTGCGCACGCCACCCGTGTTCCGCATGACGTTGCCGGCAAGCGGATTCTCCATCACCTGACGCTCCAGCGCGCACAGGTCGCGATCGTCGAGCCGCCAGCGCTTCCACAGGGCGGCAAACTTGCGGTCTGCGCCAGCGTCAGTTTCACCAGAGCGATGATACCCTACATAGTAGGGTTTACAAGCGGCTTCCCCATTGCGGCCGGAGGCGGCGGCGCGGGTCCGGCCGGTGCGTTTTGGCGGGGGCCGAGGTTGCGCGGCGGGAGTCGGTGCGTGTCACAACGCGATGGGAAGTCGGTTTACGACATTAGATGCCGCCCCTGCCGAGTTGGGGAGGTCGGGCGCGGTTTGCGCACGAACCGGGTGTCGGCGACCGTCGTGATGTAGGGTTTCAACAACGCGGGCAGGTCGCTGCGCCCGCCGCGCTGGTAGTCCCGCCAGAGGGAGGAGGCGATCGTCTCGGCGGAGTGGCCGACGATGTCGGTGAGGTGGGTGAAAAGCAGTTTCATCAGCTCCTGAAGCGGGATGCCGTGCTGTCGGCCGGTGGTGGCGTGCAGCCAGTCGGTCAATTTCAGGAACGAGCGGAAGGGGGAGGCGCCGGGGGCGGACGTTTCTCGCTCTCGCGCCGCTCCCGCCGCTGCTTCGGCGGGGACCGTCCAGAGGAGCGGCGTTGTTTCGAGGAAGTTGCCGCTGTTGGCGATGAGATCCCAGTAGCGCGAGAAGCGGCGCATCCGCTGCATCGACGGGAAGTCGACGTCGCCCGTCGCGAGAATCTCGTACGGCGCGTGCGGGCTGTAGACCATGCCGAACGCGGCGTCGTGGCGCACGATCGGCGTGCCGCGCAACCGCTTGAGCATCCCGATCTGGATCTCCTGCGGGCGCATGGCGACGAGCCGGTCGAACCCGTCGCCGAAGCCGGCGAGCGATTCCCCCGGCAGCCCGACGATCAGGTCGGCGTGGACGTGGACGCCCGTGTGCTCGCGAAGGAACCGGAGGTTGTCGGCGAGCTTCGCGTTGTCCTGTTTTCGGCTGATGCGCTGCGAGACGTCATCGTTAAACGTCTGCACGCCGACTTCAAATTGCAGCGCGCCCGGTGGGAAGCGCGCGATCAGCTCGCGCAGCGGCTCGGGTAATCGGTCGGGAATCATCTCGAAGTGGAGAAAGAGGTCCGGCGTACAGCGCTCGAGGAAGAACGTGAGGATCGCGCGGCTGATGTTGAGATTCAGGTTGAACGTGCGGTCGACGAACTTGAACCGCCGGAGCCCCCGATCGAGCAGGGCCGTCATGGCGGCGAGAAACGGCTCGAGCGGGACGTTGCGCACGGGA
>JBBSLV010000113.1:0-9877 GCA_038233535.1 Tepidisphaerales bacterium
GCCAGATCTCCCGGGGGTTGTCTTTTTCGTAGCCGTTGGTGTCGGCGTAGCGGGCGATGTCGAGCCAGTGCCGGCCCCATTTTTCGCCGTAGTGCGGGCTGGCGAGCAGACGGTTGACCAGCCGGTCGTAGGCGTTGGCCGAATCGTCGGCGACGAACGCGTCGACTTCCTCCGGCGTCGGTGGGAGACCGACGAGGTCGAGGCTCAGCCGGCGAATCAGCGTCGCGCGATCGGCCTCGGGCGAGGGCGCAAGCCCTTCTTTTTCAAGCCGCGCGAGGACGAAATGATCGATCCCGTTGCGCGGCCAGTTCTCGTTCCGGGCTGAGACCTTGGGCAGCGCGTGATGCACGGGCGGGACGTACGCCCAGTGCACTTCTTCCTCGCCGTGCTCGTTGCTCGCGTGATCGGGCCAGGTCGCGCCCTGGTCGATCCACGCCTGAAGAATCTTAATCTGATAATCCGGCAGCGCGGGCTTACCCATGGGCATGCGCTTTTCCTGGCCTTGGCCAAGGACGCGCTGGATCAGGTAGCTCTCGGTGCTCTTGCCGGCGACGATCGCCGGCCCGGAGTTTCCGCCCTCGAACGTCATTTCCTTGTTGTCCAGCCGAAGCGCGCCGCGCCGTTTGCTCGGCCCATGACATTCGTAGCAAGAGTGCGCGAGAATGGGCTGAACGTCGCGCTGGAAGTCGATCGTCCCATCAGCGGGGAACGCCGCGGGAAGGGGGAGTGTTGACAGGTCGATATCCGACGAAGGCGGCGTGCTTGTGGCAGCGACCGTCAGTACGTTCGCTTCACTACCCGGCGCCGCCTGCGCGCGCGGCGTCGTGAACAGGTTGCTGAGATATCCCTCGCCTTGCGTCAGCGTGCCGCCAAGGTTGCCGGCCAAAGCGATGAGGACGGCGCAGAGGACGGTGCCGGCGCGATAGAACGCCATCCCTGCGCTCCCGCGCCAGCCACGGATGCAAAGCGCGAACAGTGCGACCGACGCCGCCGCAATACCCAGCCACGTCTGGACCGACACCAGGCTCCAACGCATGTTGGAAAAATCCCACTGCGCCCACCCCGACGCCGCTGCCAAGCCTGCCCACAGCCCTCCGAATCCCAGACACACCACCGCTGCCGATGACGGCGTGTCCTTGCGACGCACCGACCGCCCCACCTCAATCAACCCCGCCACCAACAGAAGGGCGAGCGAAAAGTTCACAAAAGAGGCATGAAATCGCCCCAGCGTCTGAAGCCAGGACGATGGGTGAGATTGCCCGAGGATGAATAGTATACAGTTGGTCATACTCATCGGTTGTTACCAAGCCGCCACTAATACGTTGCCGTCGCCAAGACGACAATCTTACCCGACGCAAGAGCGTCGCGTCGCGAAAAGCATCGTATAAGTCAAACGAATCCTATCGTGCGCAGGTTCGGTGGGATTGTAAAGTTATGGCGCGCCGCTCCCCACATCCCCGCTGGCGTGCACGCCGGGCGGCTCGGCGTGCGGAATTTAATCCGCATGTCCTGAAAGACCCCTCGAATCGCAGGAAAATGACATTAAAATCCGCCTGGTCGTAATCCGGGAGGCGGTCAGGTCACCACGAGTTGCGGAGTATTGCTGGACGCGCCGTCGGCGTTGAAGATCGCCCACGGGACGGTGATGGATGGCGCCTTCAGCGCGATCGTGACGACGTTGCGTCCCGCGCCCTTTTCGCCTTGGAGGAAGCTGGTCAGGTTCCACTCGTACCACGCCCCGCTCGTGCCGGTGATCGTCGCGGTGGACAGGGGGCCGCCAGTGGTCATGGGGCGGTTATTGTAGGTGACGCCGGCCTCGGTCCAGCTCGTGTTCGTCGAGCTGTACGCGCCGACCGTCACGCCAGCGCTCGACGCACCGCTGAGCTTGCCGAACAGGCGAAGCTTCGCCGTCGTGATGGATGAGACCGAGCGGAGGTCGAACTTAATGAAGCTTTCGCGCATGTTCTCGACATTGGTCGATCGCTTCACCAGCATCGTCGGATCGGTGCCGAAGTTCTGGATCGCGTACTTCCCCCCGCGGACGTAGCTGGCGGCGGACGTCTTGATCGTCGTGGTGCTGGGCGTCGTCTGCTGCTGACCGATGAACAGCCGCGGCTTGTTTGCCTTGGCCTCGTCGGAGCTGAACCAGATCTGCGTGCCGCTAATTCCCCCGCGCCGCAAGGCGAACGCGATTCCGTTTCGGCCGGCGGCCTTTTCGGCGCGGACGTAGTTCGTCACGTCGTACTCATAGAGCTTGAGGGTCGTGCCGCTGACCGTCCTGGTGTCCAGCGCGGTCGACGCCGACGCCGGGCGGTTGTTCCACGTGATCGTCGTCTCCCCCCACGTGGTGTCGGCCACCGGGTGCAAACCGACGGCGAGGTTGTTGTTCTCGGTGTTGTTCAGCCGGCCCCAGAGGCGCAGCTTGACCGGCTGCCCCGCGCCCACGTTGACCCCGGTGAGGTCGAACTTAAGATGGCTCTCGCGCGTGCTGCCGCGGTTTGCGGACTGTTTCACCACAAGCGTTCCCTCGTTGCCGAAATTCTTGCCGGCGAACGACCCGTCGCGCACATACGCGTCGAACCGCGGCGCAAGCAGCACATCGGCAGAACCGGCGGTCTGGGTGAAGCTTGCGGTGTAGGTGGTGTTGTTGACCGGCGTCGCGAGAGTGTGCGTCTGCCCCCCGCCGTCGGACCAGTTGGAGAAGGCGTACGTCCTGCCGTCGTCCGTCTGCGGGCTGGGCACGCCGAGCACCCGCGTCATCCCTTCCACGCCGATGACGTTGAACGGCGTCGCGCGAGGCTGGCCATCGAGCGTGATCTGCGCCCCGGCGAAGCTGCCGTTGAACGTCAATGTGCTGGTGCGCGGGCGAACGTCGCGGAAGCTCGCGTGCGTCACGCCGTCAGAGTCCTTCACCTTCAAGTGCACGCGATACCACTGGTCGGCGTCCTGCTCGCCGACGGTGGGGATGACGAATGATCCGCTCTTGACGCCGGTGATCGGGCCTTCGAACGGATGCGTGTGGTTGGCGTGGTGGAAGGCGATCGTCCACTCGAACGCCGACGCCGGCAGCGTCCCGTCTTCGGGGTCGGCGCCGGCGCCGGCGAAGTTAATCGTCTGCCCGCCGCCGAACGTCGCGCCGCTCGTCGGGCTGGTGATCGAGCCGGCGGGCGCTTTGTTGCCGGCGCTGATGGTGATCGGATTGGAACCATCCGATCCGCCCCGGCCGTCGCTGACGGTGAGGACGGCGTTGTACGTGCCGGCGTTGTTGTACGTCCTGACGACGTTCAGTCCCGTCCCCGTCGTGCCGTCGCCGAAGTTCCAGTTGTAGGTGAGGTTGTCCCCGTCGGGATCGGTGCTCCCGGCGCCGCTGAAGTTGACGGTCAGCGGGTTGTCGCCGCTGGTTTTGTCGGCCGACGCATTGGCGGTGGGGGCGCGGTTGGCCTGGCCGACGTAGCGAATCCGGCGGATGTTCCCACCCACCGACAGCGTCCACAGCGAGCCGTCCGGCGCCACATCGATGTCCAGCACATCAAGGTTCGCGTCGTCGTTCGTGTGGAAATCGCTCACCTGCCTCGTCGCCGGATCGAACACCTTGATGAACTTGCGGACCTCGTCGGCGAAGAACCACTTGCCGTTGTACGACGCGGGGAATTGGCTGCCGGAGTAGAACACGCCTCCGGTGATGGCGGCGGGGTCGCGCGGCTGGCTCGTGCCGTTGGGGTAGTGCGTGTAGGCGTGGACGGGGTTGGTGTACGTCGCGTCGGAACTGTTGCCCTCTTTGGTCGCCCAGCCGTAGTTCCTGCCGCGCTGAACGTCGTTGATCTCCTCCCATTTCGAGCCGCCGACGTCGTTGATGAACAACGTGTTCGTGCCCGGTTTGAACCCGCCGGTGAACGGGTTGCGAAACCCGCGGGCGAAGACGAAGTCGCGCGCGTTGATCCCGTCGGACGCATTGTAATGCGGGTTGTCGGACGGCGCGGGGCTGCTCGGGTTGTTCACGTTGATGCGCAGAACCTTTCCCCCGAACTTGTCCAGGTTCTGTGCGTCGGCCGCCGTCGAGCTGCCGCCTTCGCCCACGCCGAGGTACAGCATCCCGTCCGCGCCGAAGTGCATCGCGCCGCCGTTGTGGATGCCGTTGACGTTCGGGATGTTGTCGAGGATGACGACGGCCGAGCTTTTGTTGATCGTGTCGTTGCTCGAGTTCATCGTGTACCGCACGAGGCGGTTGACGGCATTGCTCGGCGACGCATTGGGCTTGGCCGGGTCGGGCTTTGTGTAATAGAGGTAAACGAACTTGTTGCCGGCGAAGTTGGGGTGGAACGCGATCGACTCGATCCCCCGCTCCTTGTGCCGGTCCACTTCGCTGCTCGTGAACGACAGCGCGGGGTTCGTCTGGAGCACGCCGTTTTTCACCAGCCGGATCTGGCGGGTGTTGCTGTCGGTCACGAACAGCCGCGTAACCCCGTCCGGCCGCGCGGGCGCGAACTCATTGATCGACGCGAGTTTCGCCCCCACCCGCGTGATCTTCACGCTCTCGAAACCGGGTACGAGCGCGAGCAGCGTGCGCGACTCGAGCGATTCGATGAGCTGACACGAAGATGGCTTGGCCATGAGGGATACTCCGCAGGAAACGAAGGGGCACGACGGGCATTCTCAAGCAGGATAGCAGAGCGGACGATTTCCATCGAGCTGCTTACTGGATAGAACAGTGGGCGTCATAGAACAGTGGGCGTCGCATTGTTTTTTGGCAAGCGGTGGTAGAATAGGTGGTGGAGCCGTTGAGCCGAATCAGCGCTGTAGTGCTAGTTAGTCGGCTTCTGGGTGCCACGATCCGTCGGCGTGGAAGTGCCCGCCGCCCTGGGCGCCCTGGGCGCCGCCCGCCAGCTTCAACTCGTACACGCCGTCGAGAACGACCTCGTCGCCTTCGGTCACGCCGCTCTTGATGACGACCCACTTGCCGTCGCTGATGCCCAGGTCGGCCTCCATGCGGATGACCTTGTTCGGGTCGTTTGGATCGCGGCGGAAGAAAATCTGCGTCAGCTCATCGCGGATCACGGCGGAAACGGGAATCGCGAGTTCGGGCTTGGCTGAGCCGTCGGTGACGATTTCCATCAGCGAGGAAACGCCGGGCCGCGCCCAGGCCGCGGTGTTCTCGGGCGTCACGATCAGATCGACGGTCCGCTGATCGGGATCGGCGACGGGGCCGATCTGGAGCTTGCCTGGCAGCCCGGCATCGGGTTCCCCCGTTGCGCCCCCCGTTGTGCCTTGCGTCGCGCCCCGCGGCGGAAGGACGACCGCGTTCAGCCCGTTCGTCAGCTTCGCCATGTCGCTCTGCAAGCCCACCGCGCGGACGCGCACGGCCATTGGGTTGATCGTCGTGGCGATCAGCGTGTTCGCTTCCACCCACGCGCCGTCGGTGACCCCGATGGTTTCGACGATGCCCGCGTCACGGGCGAGAACGTCGACGTGGTTGATGGAAAACCACCGCTGCGTCTCGTGCCCGCCGTCGCCTTTCTCGGTCTCGCGGAGGAAGTCGGCGCTCACGCCCAGCAGGGACGCGGCCTTGACGATGTGGAGCTGAAGGTCGTGCATTGCCTCGTCGAGCGCGGCCTCCTTCACCTTGATCTCGGCTTCCAACCGGGGGATCGCGGCGCGTCGAACGGCGACCTCCGTGTCCAGCTCGGCGCGACGGACTTCGGCGCCGGCGAGCGCGTCGATGCGCTTCTGCATCGCCTCGGCGACCTGCTCGGCCTCGGTCCTGGTGCGCTGCGCGACGGTAAGCTCGGCCGTGGCCCGCTCGATGCCGACCTCGGCTTCGTGCAGTTCCTGCTTGATGCGATGCCACTCCGGGGAGTCCAGGCGGAAAATGGGCTGATCTTTCTCGACCTGTTCGTACTGGGAGACGAGGAGCCGCACGAAGCCGGGCAGTGCGGCGCGGTACTCCCGTCGAGCCGTGGGCAGCACTTCGAATCGTCCCGGCACGCGGAGCGTGGACGCCACCCGGCGCCGCTCGACGTTGGCGAACGTGATGCCGAGGTTTTGGCGAACGGCTTGGGGCACGTCGATGCGATTGGTGGGAGCGGGTGGCTGACTGCCTGAAGCTCCGGTGGCCGCGCTGCTCTGCGTCGATGCTCCGGCCGGCTCTTCGTCCAGACAACCCGAAGCGATGATGAACAGCGCGATGGTGATGCCCAGCGTGAGCGTGATGATCCTGATGTTCATTGTGTCTCCTTCTGCCGCGGATCGGTCGCGGATGAGCCGCCTTCGAGCAGGGCTTCAAGCCGGCGCGAACTGAGCGTGAGGTTCAGCCGGGCGTCGAGGACTTCGAGTTTCGCTTCGTGGGCCGTCTTGAGGGCTTGGAGCAACACCAGCGTGTTGAAGTCCCCGAGCTTCCCCAACCGTGCGGCGTCGGCGACCTGCTGGTCGGCGAGGGGCGCCAGTTCCTTCTCGACATAGGCCAGCCGCGCGCGGGCGGCGTCGAGTCGGACCTGCGCCACCGACGCCTCGGCCAGCAACCCCTGGTACTCCCCCTCCGCGGCCGCCCGCGCCACTTCCCGGCCGGCGCGGGCCTCGGCGATGGCCCGGCGGTTGGCGTTGAACAGCGGCAGCGGAAGCGCCGCGCCGAACAGCACCCGCTCGTCACCTTCATCGGTGCCGAACCCGCCGCCGAACTTCAGGTCCGGGTACTGCTTGCGCACTTCGAGCTTCAATGTCCGCTCGGCGACCTCGTATTCAGCGCGGGCCAGACGCACGCGCGGGTGCGCGGCGATGAACTGCGGGAGTTGCTCGCCGGTGGTCGAGATGTTGGGGACGGGGATCGCGGGCACGAGCTTCACGTCCGCCGTCGGAAGAAGTCCCAGCCGCGCCTTCAGTTCGACCTCGGCGACCCGGGCGTCGGCCTCGTGTCCCTGCAACTTTCCGGTCTGACTCACGTGCTCGATCCGCAGGAGCCGCGCGTCCACCGGATCGAGTTCGCCGGCTGCCCGCAGCCGCTCGGCGCGCTCGACCACCGGGTCCAGCTCGGCGATGAGTTGCCGCGTCAGGGCCGCTCGTTCGCTCGCCGCCGACCACTCCGCCCATGCCGCCCGCAGTTCCGCCAGCACCCGGCGCTCCTCCGCCAGCGCGCGAAGCTCGGCGGCGGTGGCCTGGGACTTGGCCTGATCCCGTTCCGCGCCCAACCGGCCCGAAATCGGGATCGTGAGGTTGAGCACACCACCAAGCACCCAGGGATCCTCCACGCCGTCAATAATCCGCTCGCCGTCGATGCCGAGTTCCGGGTCTTGCCATCGTCCGGCCTCGGCAGCGCCGACGCGCGGCACCTCCGCCCGGAGCCGCGCGAGCCGCACTTCCGGATTGAAAAAGAGCGCCATGACCTCGGCCTCTGCCAGTGACAGCCCATCGCTCGCATCAAACCGGCTGGGCTGCGTGCTCGGAACGCTCAGCCGCTGGGCATAGGCGGCGACTTCAGGCCCAAATGCGGCGCGGGCCGCGACATCCGTGTCATAGGCGCACAGGTCCAGCGGCGACGGGGCGTAGTGTTGGCACGCCGTCAGAACGAGGGGGCACGATAGGAGAATCAAGTAGCGGGCAGGGTTCATGTCGCTTCCACGGGGCGCGTGAGTTCTGGCGTCCGGATCGAATCGAACCACGAGCGGGCGCAGGATTACCGCGGCGGCCGCGAGCGTGAATCAACGGGTGGAAGAGAAGGCTACACCAGGAGGATGATCGAGCTCAGGCAGGTCATCTCAAGGCGCGGAATCGCGCCGGAAGCGGAGTCGGCCCCTCTCGAACTGCCGAAGAGCGACAGTTGCAGGCGGGGGCTGGGAAGGATCACATAAGCCGGGGCTGGAAAATCGCAGGGGCGCACCGATGGGGGGTTGGCTGAACGGAGATGAACGGACCCGACGGCCGCGTCGAAACACGTTTCAAGCGCGGCGTGCAGCTCGGCGTGTTCCCCATCAACGGGAAACTCATGCGGGAGATGATCGGCATCTTCCGCGTGACATCGGGCGTGCTCCACGTGGGCCGATTCCAGCGCGAGATGCCCGTCGCCGTCGATGCACAGGACCATGCCTTTGTTCAAGCCAAGGCCGCTGCCGATCAAGACGGCGAAGCAGATCGTGAGACTGGTTCCGATGCGTAACGGCATAATCGAAGACATTTATGCTACGGCGCTCGGACATCGCAGTCAAAAGGAGAGGCGCAGCGTCCACGGCGTTTCAATTCTCAATCAAACCGGACCGCGAAGGGCGCGAAAACATGCGAAGGTCTCGCGAAGAAGGGCCCGGCTTTGTCCGTCGCGTGCTTCGCGCCTTTCGCGGTCGGGTTTTTGTCCCGACCGAATAAAGATCTGAATGACCGTGGCGGAACGTCGAACGGACGGGACCGGCAGCCAGCGTGGCCCACTTCTGTGCGCTATTTGCGTCACTCGGTTGGTTGACGAGCGGGCGATGGCGCGCGTAACGTATTGGTTCGGAAACCGCACTTGGCAAAATCGCTCACCATTTTCCTTTCGGTCCTGGTGTTCATCGCGAACGCCTACTGCGCCTGCGCGAAGGCTTCGGCGCAGTTGCCCCAGCCTGACATGACGGTGGAACCGCCGGTCCCAAGTCATTCGGGCTGCCACGGCCATCCGGCGGCGCCGGATGGGCAGGGGCAGGGGGGGCAGGGGGATCATGATTCTCACTCTTGCGGCCACTGCACCGGCACCGTCTCCGCTGATTCGTCTCAGGGCAAGGTGATGCCGCCCGCGCTGCTTCTCTCGCCAATGCTTTTCGCGGCCTTGCCCACCGATATCGTCGCCGCCGGCGCGATGCGGGGCAGCTGCTGCGATCACAGCGGCCTGCCGCCGCCCCTGCCCCCGCCGACGCTGCTAAACCTCGGCTGCTCCCTCACCATTTGATCGTCCACCCCGTTCGCGCGCCCGCCGGGCTTTGAGCCCGCGCGTGCGTTCGTTGCTGCGCTGACGGCGCCATGCCGTCGCGCAGGATCGCTGCCGCTCCTTCCCGAGAACTGAGTTCGGACATGATGAAAAACATCTCGCTTGTTGCCGCATCGCTCCTGCTGGCGGGCTGCGCGAGGACGACGCCGATGGTGCTGGGCCCCAACCATCCCGCGAATCCTGATGCACCCGTTGCCGCCGCTCCACCACGGTCCACGACACTCGTGGTGACAAATGCGCCCGCGACCGCCTCACCCCCGCCGGCCCAGTCACCGGCGCCGTCGCACGCGGGGCACGGTGCGGGACCAATGGACCACGCCGGTCATACGGCGGGTTCGCAATCCGCTGCTGAGTCGCCGGCGACCCAGCCGGATGGGCAGGTTGTGTACGCCTGCCCGATGCATCCGGAAGTCACTTCGTCGAATCCCAACGACAGGTGCCCGGAGTGCAACATGAAGATCAATAAGCCTGTGAAGAAAGCTGCCGCGCCGGCGACTCCGCCGGCCGCGCCGGCCGGTGAACACGCGGACCACGGCAGCGAACACGGAGGACACCGATGAACCCGGGAAGGATGATGATTGGAGTGCTCTCGGCGTCGCTCACCGGCGGGTGCGCTACGGTGCCGCGCGAAGCAGGATTTCCCGACGTGGAGCGTACGGTCGCCCAGCGCACCGGCGGGAAGCGGGTGCATTGGAACCAGGGGACCGCTTCGGACGCCGCCGTCGCCGAAAGCGTCAACGCAATGCTCTCGACAGAGCTGACGGCCGAGGAGGCGGTGCAGGTCGCGCTGCTGAACAATCGCAACCTCCAGGCGACGTACGAAAACCTGATGATCGCGCAAGCGGATTTGGTGGCGGCGGGGTTGTTGGGCAATCCGGTGTTCGATGCCGAGATCAAGTTCGCCGAGGGCGGCGGCGGCACGGGGATCGAGATGGC
>JBBSLV010000114.1:0-9766 GCA_038233535.1 Tepidisphaerales bacterium
CAGTCGCCGGCCATCGACAAGGGGCTCGCCTGGCTCGTCGCCAACTTCAGCAAGATCGCCACCAACGAGGAGTACGACCGCGACTGGCCGTTCCCCACGCTCTACGCCGTCGAGCGCGTCGGCGTGGCCAGCGGGCTGAAATACTTCGGCGACATCAACTGGTATCAGCACGGCGCCGACTGGCTGCTCAAGAAGCAGAACAAGAACGGCAGCTTCGCCGAAAAGAGCAAAAGCGGCGACGTCTCGGACACGTCCTTCGCCGTGCTGTTCCTCGCGCGCGGGCGGGCGCCGGTGGTCATCAACAAGCTCGACTACTCCGCCGGGGATCCGAAGGTGAATTGGAACACCCGCCCGCGCGACGCGGCGCGCATGGTGCAGTGGGTCGGAAAGTCCGTCGAGCGCGACTTGCAGTGGCAGATCGTCAACCTCACCGCACCGGCTGAAGAGCTGTCGGATGCGCCGATCCTCTACCTCGCGGGAAAAGACGAGTGGACACCGACCGACGAGCACAAGGCGAAGATCAAGCAGTTCATCGAGTCCGGCGGAATGCTCGTCGCCAACGCCGACTGCATGGGCAAGGGGTTTGCCGCGTCGATGCGCAAGCTGGGCGGCGAGATGTTCCCCGCTTATGAGTTCCGCGAGCTGCCCGCCGACCACCCGATCTACACCGAGCAGCAGTTCCGCCGGGAGAAGTGGAAGAACAAGCCGAGCATCCTGGGCCTGTCCAACGGCGTGCGCGAGCTGATGCTCATCATCCCCCAGGCCGACCCGGCCAAGGCGTGGCAGTTCGGCATGGTCGGCGGGCGCGAGGAGCTGTGGCAGCTCGCGTCCAACGTCATCCTCTACGCCGTCGACAAGCGCGGCCTGCGGTCGCGCGGCGACACCCACCTCATCACGCGCGACGAAACGAAAAAGCCCGGCAAAACGATTAACCTCGCCCGCCTCGAATACCCCGGCAACTGGAACCCCGAGCCCGGCGGCTGGGTTCGCATGGCCGATCTGCTGCACAACGAGGGCGTGGACCTTCAGGTGAAAGCGTCGAAGGCGGCGGAACTCGGCGACGCCAAGATCGTCCACCTCACCGGCACGAAGCCGATCTCCCTCGATCCAGCAGCGCAGGCGGCGCTGAAGCAGGCCATCGACGCCGGCGCCACGCTCGTCATTGACGCCGCCGGCGGATCAAGCGAGCTCGCCGCGTCGGTCGAAAAACTCCTCCCGCTGCTGGCGAAGGAGCCGCTCAAGCCCATCTCCACCGACCACGCCCTGTACAGCGCCGGGGGCCGCAAACTCGACGACGTGAGATATCGCGACTACGCCGCCCGTGTCGTCGGCGCCGCGAAGGAGCCGAAGCTTCAGGGCGTCGAGCGCGACGGACGGCTGATCGTCATCTACAGCCGCGAAGACCTCTCGGCGGGCCTGGTCGGCCAACCCGTCGACGGCATCATCGGCTACGATCCCGCCACCGCCACCGCCCTCATGACGCGCATCATTCACTACGCGGCGGGTCCGAAGAAGTAGTGCGCGAGCCACGAAGGCACGAAGACACGAAGCAAAACACGAAGGAATCCATGGGAGGAAGAAGCTGATGAACCTCCATGACTTTCACGCGCATCATGAAGTGAAGGCGGACGCCCAGACCGCGCGGCGCGCCCGCCGCGTGACTCATTGCGTCCCGGCGTGCTTGCGCGGGTCGGTGGCGGCGATGATCTCGCTCACGCCGGTCTGATTGAAGCCTTTGAAGCCGTCGTTGCGCTCCAGGTTCTCCAGGTGCGAGCCGAGGGCGCCGTTGGCGCGGAACTGGTTGGCCTGATCGGGGGTGATCAGGCCGGACTTCAGCAGCCGGTCGATGCGCGCGGGCTGCACGGTCCAGCGCTGGCCCTCGGTGAACGCCTGGCGGAGGTGGGGGAAATCGGTGAATGGTTTCATGGTCTTCACCGCGGCCTCTGTTTCGAGTTGCTCGCGCAGCGCCTCGAAATCGAACTGCGCTTCGAGATGATGCATGCCCGCCTGGAGAAGCGAGTCGCCGTGCAGGGCGCACCACAACCCGACGGTGCCGAGCCGATCGCGCGGGGACAGGGGGGGGAGCGGCTCGTGGGCGAAATCCTGGTACAACTCATCGGGCGAGAGATCGACGTCGTTGAACGTGACGATGCCGGTCGTCGCCTGCTCCATCACCTGCGCGCCCCACCCGGCCTCGCGTCCCGCGTAGAAGCGCTCGCGCGCGACGAGACCGAGCTGCTCCTGAATCGCGATCAGCTTCGCGAAGTTCTCGCGGCTGCACCGGTATGTGTGGTGGTCGTGGTTCGCCCATCCAAGACCGAGCCGGTCCTGCCGGGCTTTCTGCACCTGCGCGGCGCGGTTGCGGCGTTGCCAGTATTCGCGCTCGGCGGCGAAAAACAGGTCGCAGGCGACGTCGACGCCAACTTCGGCGATCGCGCGGTCGACGAGATCGTTCGTGCAGGCGAACCCTTCGTCGTCCGCGTCGGGGGCGAAATCCCGGCGGCGCGTGCGCAGCAGCTCGCGCGCTTTTTCGATCTTCAACGCCAGCGCCGGATCGCTCGCGGGCACAACGTAACCTCGATAACCGTGGCGCTCGATGACCCACAGTTCCGCGTCGCCCGTCGCGGCGACGCGCGCCTGGCGCATGATGCTCAACGGCTCGCCCTCAAATGCGGTGGACGCAATGCCCCATGCGGCCGCGAAATCGGCGACGGATTCGACCTTCAGCATGATCGTCGTGACCGGTTTATCGTGTAATTTAACCCGCGGAAACACGCCGCCGCGATGGTGGAACACCCCCTCGTCCTCCGGTTCGTAGCCGACCGATTCGAGCGTCGCGCGGATCGCGTCGGAGGCGGGGAAAATGATCGTGTCGATCCAGTCGTGGAAGCGCGTGCCCGTTTCGCGCTCCATCCGCCTCGCTAATTCAGCGGCGGGGGAACAAGTGCTGAGGAAAGCATTCGTCGATGACCGAATAAATGCATAGGCTTCGGGCTGCGTCTTCCATTGGAACGCTTCAAGCGGGTTGTCTGCCTGGAGGGTCATTGCGGCCTTTCGAGCGATTTTGCTGCGAGTCCCGACTATCATCTTACATAACAACGGGCGCGATCCGAAATCAGTTCCGAGACTGTTTTAACACGAGGGAATGAATTCCATGCACAAAGTCCTCCTGCTCGGCGCGGGCAAGATCGGGGCGGCGGCGGCGAAGTTATTGGCGTCGACGCGCGAGTTCGACGTCCTCGTCGGGGACGTCGATCCGGCCGCGCTCAAGCGGGTGGCGAGCCAAACGGATGTGACGAGCGTGCAGTTGGACGTGTCCGACGTACCCTCCGTCCGCCAAGCCCTCGACGGTCGCCAGAGCGTCCTCTCCGCCTGCTCGTTCAACGTCAACCCCGGCATCGCGACGGCCGCGCTGGAAACAGGCGCGAGCTACTTCGACCTGACCGAGGACGTCGAAACGACGCGCATCGTGAAGTCGCTGGCGGAGAAGGCAAAGCCCGGGCAAATCTTCATGCCCCAGTGCGGCCTCGCCCCGGGGTTCGTCTCCATCGCGGCGCATCACCTCGCGCAGGAGTTCGACAAGCTCGATGAGGTCGAGATGCGCGTCGGCGCGCTGCCGCAGTTCCCAACCAACGAGATGAAGTACAACCTCACGTGGTCAACCGATGGGCTGATCAATGAGTACGGCAACCCGTGCGAGGCCATTTACGCGGGCAAGCTGATCGAGACGCTCCCGCTCGAAGGGCTTGAGCACTTTTCCCTCGACGGGGTCGACTACGAAGCGTTCAACACCTCCGGCGGCGTCGGCACGCTGTGCGAGACGCTGGCGGGCAAGGTGCGGATGCTCAACTACAAGACCATCCGCTACCGCGGCCACCGCGACCTGATGGCGTTCCTCATGAACGAGCTGCGGCTGAACGACCGCCGGAGTTTGCTGAAGGACGTGCTGGAGAATTCCGTCCCCGTCACCCCGCAGGACGTGGTGCTGATCTTCTGCACGGTGACGGGGTGGAAGGAAGGCCGGCTCACGCAGGTGACCGACGCGCGCAAGATTTACCACGCCGAGTGCTTGGGCGAGAGCTGGAGCGCGATCCAGATCACCACGTCGGCGGGGCTGTGCGCCGTGGTCGACATGCACGCGAAGGGGATGCTTCCCAAACAGGGGTTCGTGCGCCAGGAGCAGGTGAAGCTCGACGACTTCCTGTCCAACCAGTTCGGCAAGTGCTACGCCCGCGAAGCGCATGAAATGAACGTGCGCACTGACGTGCCCGCGCGGGCGACGGTGATTTAGCAAACGAGTCCTGATGCACGGTCATCCTGAGGTATTTCGAAGGATCTAGCTGCGAACGGGCGGCCCTTCGGCCTCGACCAGATCCTTCGGAGTACCTCCTCTGAAAACGAATGGTTCTTCGCATCCGATGAAAGGCGCAACACGAATCCTCACGAATCAGATCGGGAATGAAATGAGCTCGCTTCGGATTTCATTCGTGTGATCCGGTGCGTCAGTGATACCGGCTGGTCCAGTGAACTGACGGTCAGTGAACTGACGGATCGGCGAGAGGTTTGGCGGCGTCGCGGGCGGCGTGGTTCAGCATGTTCCGGAGCAGACGCTCGGCGGCGGGATGGGTGGTCAGATTTTCGCGGATGCGCAGTGTGTTGAGGATGAACCGTCCGGCGCCCAACTCGTGCACGGCCACCGTGAGCCCCGACGCGTAGTCCTGCGATGCCTTGATCGCGCCGGCGACTGCCTCGGCGGGCGCGGGGACGCCAACGAAGACGGCATCAGGGATGATCTCGCGGTAGAAGACCGGGTCCATCAGCCCGCCCGCCGGAAGTCCCGCGAAAATCGGGTGGTCCTTGGCCCAGTCGTCCTTCAGATACAGCCAGCTGTGAATGTTCGCGATGGCGCCCTTGTCCGACGCCGGCAGCGGCGCCCAGCCCAGCGGCTGGTTGCCGCGCGCGAGCACGTTTGGGGAGAGGAACACCACTGTGGCGCCGCGCGCGATTCGATGGGCTAACTCCGCGAATCGTTCGCTCCCGTCGTCCGCGGGCGCGGGTCCGACCGCAAGGATCACCTCCCGCGCCGCGGGCTGCTTGCTGCCGTCAAAGGGGCGGGTGCGTATGCCTTGCGCCGCGAGCCACGTGACCAGCTCGGGGTCTTCGCCCCAGAGCACGACCTCGGCGGCGACGGGGGGCATGTCCGCGGGGTCGGCGACGTGGAAGTGCATCTCGCCACCGGTCGGGGCCGCGCCGCGCTCGAAGGTCGCCAGCAGCCGGTAGCGCCCCGACGGGCCGTCAATCTTCAAGTCTTCGGAGAACACCGGCAGGGCGAACGGCGGCTCTTTGCCGTCTTCGCCTCGCGCCGGCACGTTCAGCGTCAGCCGCCGGT
Source organism: Tepidisphaerales bacterium (assembly GCA_038233535.1). GTDB lineage: Bacteria > Planctomycetota > Phycisphaerae > Tepidisphaerales > Tepidisphaeraceae > DASYWJ01. The sequence continues at coordinate 5,390 of JBBSLV010000114.1, forward strand.
CCAGCACGCGCTGATTGCCCGGCCCAACGACCTGGATCCGCACCGGGTAATCACCGGGCGGCAGCGCGTCCTCGTCAGCCAGCACCGCCTCCAGGCGCACGGTCGAGCCGCGGTACAAGTTCACAGGCTCGGCGAACAAACACCAGCGCAGCGGCGCCCAGCCCTCGACCATCGCGTCGACCGTGCCGGGTTTCAGTTCACGAAAGGTCGTGGTGAGTCCTTCGCCCGTGCTCACGTGATCGTTGCCCCCGGTCACGTTGTAGCCGACGATGTTCGGATTGGAGCGGATCGCGTTCAGTCCCAATGTGCGGGCGTCGGCCATGCGGCGGACGCTCTGGGCGAAGTAGTCTTCGGGACGCGGGTACATCTCGTCGAGCTTCCACCGCTGGTAGTCGGCGAGGTAGCGGTCGAGCCGCTCACGGTAGAAGCGCGCGTCTTCGCCTTCGGTCTTGCCGATGCGCTCGAAGTGGCGCGTGACCCGCCACAGGTCCACGGCGCTGCCGATGCCGTACTCGGAGAGGAACAGCGGGTTCTCACCGCCGTTGGCCGAGCGGAGAGAGGCGATCGTATCGGCGGTGTGGGGCACGCGCGGGTAGTTGTGGTAATCGTCCAGCACGTCCTGCCACGCGTCCGAGCCTGGGTTGGCGAGCGTGCCGAACTCCGGCCGCTTTCCGATGACGCTTCGGGCGTAGGGCGCGAAGGTCGCGGGGTCGGACCTTTCGCCCGGTGCAAACATGCCGTAGGTCCACCGTCGGCCGGCGTTCTCGGCAATCGAAAAGCCGGCCGTGACGTTGAACGTCTTTCCGTCTGATGAACGCAGCGTTGCGGCCAGCGCCGTGCTGTCGCTGCCGTGGCTGCCGTTTCCGAAGCCGACGGCGAAGTCCACGGTGTCGCCTTTGGCCAATTCAATTTCGCCGCGATGCGCCGCACCGTTCGGCGTCCCGTCGATGTTCAGACTGGCCTCGAAGAGCGGCTTGGCATTGTGCAGAATGTGGACGTCGGTGGTGGCGTCGGAGTTGAAGCCGTACCGGGGCAAGCCGGTGAACGTGGCGTCTATCGCGTAGCGATCCGCCGCGGGCGCCGTGAAGCGGACGACGCTGTATTCGCCTCGCGGCCCGGGATGCAGCGCCACCTGACCGGGACTCCAGTCGAAGCTGAAGTGAGACCGCACGGGCCCCGTCAGCGGGTTGTGCGCGATCCACGGCTCGCTGCCCGCCTTCGTGCGCCATACGTCAACGCCGGGGGGCATCGACTGCGGCGTGCCTTGCAGATCCCACCGGCCGCTGTTGAGGAAGACCATGCGGCTGTCGTCCAGCGCTCGCACCATCGGCAGCGACGCCGCCGCCCGGCGAAACTGCGGGCCGTCATTCGTCTCGTTCAGCAACCCCCAGATGACAATGCTGGGATGGTTGCGGTCCCGGCGGATCAGCTCCGAGATCGACCGGTCCCACCGCGCGTCCATCTGCGGCGACGGTTCCATCGGCCAGGCGGCGAATGACTCCTCGTAGACCATCAGGCCAAGCTCGTCGCACAGGTCGAGCTGATACCGCAGCGCCCCGCCCCAGATGAAGCGGATCATGTTGAAGCCCATCGTCTTCAGGTTGATCAGGTCGCGGCGGGCGAGGTCCGGATCGGCGGGCAGGCGAAGGCCGACGGGGAAATGGTTGCAGGTGTGGGTGGACCGGAGGAGCAGCCGCCGGCCGTTAAGGCGGAAGTAGCCGTCCTCGAAGCGAAAGTCACGGAAGCCGCAGCGGACGGACTGCTCACTGGTCGAATGGGCGTCCGCTTTGCCCACCACCACGCGGGCCGTGATGCGGTACAGGTAGGGATCGTTCAGATCCCAGAAATGGGCGTCGGGGACGTTCAGCTCCGCCTCCACGGGCGTGTCCCCGACAGGCAGCGCTTGCTCGATCGAGACGCTGCGGATCGTCTCGCCGCCGGCGGCAGGGGCGACGGAGAACTCAATCCGGCCGGCCGTCGGCTGCTCGCCCGCGTTGCGAACGTTGGCGACGACGCGGATCGCGCCGGTCTTCGGGTCGGCGCGGGCGAACACATCTTCGACGCGCACGGCCGGCGCCAACACCAGTTCAACGGAGTCGGTGATGCCGCCGGCATTGTACGCGGCGCCAGCGTGGTAGGGGATCACGCGCGCCTGCTTGGGCGTCTGGTTCAACACGATGCCGTCGATCGGCTGGTGCGTGGGGTTCAGCACGCGGACCGCCAACCGGTTGGCGGCATTGGGTTTGACGGCGTCGGTGACGTCGAGCACGAACGGGGTCTCGCCGCCCTCGTGCGCCCCGACTTTTTTACCGTTCAGCCAGATTTCGGCGAGGTAATCGACGCCCCAGAAGCGGAGCAGAACCCGGCCCTGTGGGTCGGGATGCTGAGGCACGTTGAAGTCCCGCCAGTACCAGGCCACGCCGTGGTAACCGGGGAACGGTTCCTGGATGATCCAAGGCACGCGGGTCTGCTTCGCCTCGACCTCGTGCGGCGGGGCAAGAAACCATTCTTCGTCGCGTCCCACATTGCCCGGATCGGTCGCCAGGAGCCACTCGGGACCATCCAGCGACGTCACGTCGCCCGCCTCGACCGGTGCGGCGAAAAAGGCGATAGCCAAAATGGCCCACCCTGTGAGCACTGCGGTCGCCAACCCGTTCAACAAATGGCTTCGTCTGTAGCGAATAGTCATATCCCTTCAATGGGTCTCTCATACCGCGAGGGTTCGTCACAAAAAGCCACTCGCTGCTCGATAGATCACCTCGGCGGCGGCCAAGGTTTTCCAGCGTTCGTCCAGATGTAATAGATGGGCTGGCCGGGGTAGGCCAGAAAGTACCTGGCGTTGTTCTCGTTGACCGCTTCGAAAAGATCCACGTGCATGTCCGCGAACAGGACGTTCCCGAACAGTCCGTCGCGTCGAGCCATGGGGTTGTTCACGTCTGAAGCCTTACCTCGGGCGTTATGCCGGACGGAAACGCGCTCGCGGAAGGTGGCCGTGCGGTACGAGTACCAATACTGCGCGTTGTCAGCTTGTTCGACGTCGAGCATTACCACCTTGGCGGCCGACTCTTTGACCTTCGTGATGCGCATGAGCGCCATCTGGCTGTTCATGCTGTAGGTGACGGGGTACAGCGGACCGTACGTTGAGGGATGGCCGGTGTCGATGAACGGGTCCGACGGACACTGGAAGACCTTCGGGTTGATCGGCCGGCTGAGGTACGGGACGATCGACGAGTTGTTGATGTCGGCGCCGGGGACGACGCTGGGCGGGAGCCAGTGAAGCCAATCGGAAGTTTGCAATCCGTCGGTGGTTGAGGGGAAGCATTGCCTGTTTGCATTCAGGTACATGGTGAACGCGACGCCGACCTGCCGGAGGTTGCTCATGCACGTCACGCGGCGCGCCTGCTCCTGGGCTCGGTTCAGCGCGGGAAGCAGCAGCGCGATCAGCACCGCGAGGATGCCGATCACCACGAGCAGTTCCACAAGCGTAAAACCGTGTCGTCGCACCCGCCGGACCGCGTCGAGCGCCCGCGCGGCGGCCCGGGGTCCGGGAGCGCCCGGCGTGTCGCCGGACCTATAGGACGGGGGGGATTGGACGACTTGGCGGATGTGGATCATGCCGGTCTCCAATTTCCATGGATCAATCAGACACACGTGCGGCCGTCCGATGATGCAGTGGCCTGACGCCGCGATTCCCGGCGGCGGTCCATCGGCTATCCGCAGGTCCAATCGTCGCGGCGGCCGATCCAGCACCGCCGCGACGTTTGAATTCACCTCACGCCCTGCGGCGGCGGCCCAACAGGGCGAGCCCCCCCATCCCCAGCAGCGACAATGACGCCGGTTCGGGAATCGCGTTCGCATTGACACTCAGACCGGACAGTACGCCCTGCGAGCCTTCGCCCGTTTCGCCGAGCAATCTGCCCGCGATGCTCCCGCCGGTTACGGGGACGTCGTCGAAAAAGATGGTATTCCCCGGACCATCAAACGGCGCCGGAGTCCCCGCGGGGATCGGGTCTTCCGCCTCGTTCCCGATCTCAAAGATCGGCCGAGAGAACGGCGTGAAGAAGAACAGGTCGGCAGTGGGCGCCGAACCCAGGCCACTAATCGTAAAGCTCGCGGCCCCGGTGGTCTGCCCGGCAGCGCCGACGAAGATGTAATCGTCGAAGAGTTCGCCGTTGGTACCTCCAATAGTCCCTGGGTTGTTATCGCCACCGACGGGCGAGAACGAGATCGTCACGCCGTTCTGCGTGCCGGTGACGGTCAGGTTGTCGTTGTTGCCGCCTCCGGGGAGGCTGGAAATCGCATTAACGCCAGCGAACGAACCCCCGAACGGACCCGGGCCGCTGAAGACCGGGTTTTGGGCTTCGCCGTCGCGCGCGC
>JBBSLV010000115.1:0-9583 GCA_038233535.1 Tepidisphaerales bacterium
CGGCGACCAGCTGTTTGCCTTGAGGGTCGATGCGAACGTTCAGACCTTCCAGGCTCCGCGCACCGAGGATCGAAAGGTCGCCGGGTTCCGCGAAGACGACTTCGTCCACGGTTTCGAAATCCGGCGACACTCTCACGAATGCATACCCGACGGGTCGCGAAACCTGTTGGCCGTTCGCCCTGGTAAAGGTCCGCACCTTCCGGGTCCGCTCCACCCCGATCGACTCAAGCATTGCCGAGGGCACCCACGTCATTTCGCTGCCGGTGTCGACCAACATTTGCGGCACCGTCAACGAGCGTGCCCGATTCAAGATGTTCTCGACCTTTACGTCTGTGCGGAACGTACCCATCGCGATGCTCCTCACCGCTCGGCTACTCGAGGACGCCCAGCACGTCCTGCTCGCGCAGGATGACGAGCTTCTCGCTGTTCACCTCGACGTCGGTGCCGCTGTACTTGCCGTAATAGATCATGTCGCCGACGCGCAGGCCAATTTCCATCGGCTTGCCGTCGTCGTCGAGCTTGCCCGGACCGACGGCGATCACCTTGCCCTTGGTCGGCTTTTCCTTGGCCGCGTCGGGCAGCACGATGCCGCTCTTGGTCTTCTCTTCCGCCTCGGACTGTTTCACGATCACGCGATCTTGAAGGGGTCGTAGTTTCATAATGCTGTTCCTCTTTCGTTGTTGAAGTTCCGTCACTGCGCTTTCTTCGAGGCTCGCCGTTTGGGGCGAAGGCTCTTGCTTTGCCGCCTTGACTGCAACCATTGCTCAACCGTCGCCGCGCGGCCTTTCTTGCGGTGATCGAGCCAGAATTTGAAGGACCGCGGCGACTCACCACTCCGGCGGCCCAACAGGATGCCGCGAATGCTGAAATCCGCCTCGACGTCCGGCCAGGTCACGCCGACATCATCGAGCTCGTAATTCTTCCGCTCCTTCGCTGTCGCGTGTAGGAGTCGCGGATACCATTCGGTCGGCACGGATACCGTCCGACCATCCTCCAGCTCGATGGCGATGATTTCATCCGTGACGCGAACCGATTTCGCTCTCACCGACGATTCAAGTTCAATCGCTAAAGAAGTCATTCCACGACTCCAATAATGAAACCCGGTTTCCTCGCACGAGCCTAAGGATCTCGTTCACCTCGTGCGACCTGAGCCGCCGATTGAACTCCAGCCTTACCGTCGGAACAAGCCACACTTTCGCGTGCTTCGCGTCCTTTTTCACATGCACGTGCTGAGGTTCGTCGCCGTCGCTCGCATAGAACTCGAAGCGATACCCCCGCTCCCGCAGCACGACCGGCATTCCGTCACCTCTTGCAGAGTCAAAAGACAAATGTCCTCTTTCCCCTGCGAAAATCCGTTCGGTCAAGCTGACTTCCTGCGCTTTCTCGTCGCCGTAATCGGTTCAACGACCGTCACGTGCAACAGCGGACACATTCGAAACTGGTCGGCGACGCCTGCTTGTCCGGGTCGATGAACACGAGGATCTTCGTCCGCAGCAGCTTCGCCATTTCCGGATGCCGGACTTCATAACGACTCGCCATTGGACATGACGATCCGGAACGGCTCGAAGGGCTGGGCTTGCAGCAGTTCCTTGAAGTCCTGAAGCGTCATGGGCAGCCTCCCACCTAACCCAGGAAATAAACAGCTCCCGTCCCTGTTTATTCACCCGTCCCTGTCTATTCACCTGACGCCCACCTGCCTCAGCTGTTTCACGAGCCGCAGCGCCGCGTTGACTTCCGCAGCCGTTGGGAAGTCGCGATAAACGTCCGCATCGAGTTGGACGAAGCGATGCTCCGCCGCCTTCTGCTTGAAATACTTCCCAGTGTCCAGGTAGCGCGCCGAATGAACGTCCACTTCGTCGTCCAGCGGATCACGCCGCGCTTTGTTGACCTTCTTTGGAGCACTATGTCGTCGCGCTGCGTCCAGTCCGAAGCCAATGAACTTCAGCTTGCTGGAATCCAGTTCGGCCGGAAGCTCATAATCATCGTGCGCCGACTTACGCTTCTGCGGCGTCGCGTTTCGTTTTGGCATATCGTTCCCGATCTCGCTTTGTCGCGGGTCGCGCGCTGATGATTCGACACACCTCAGGCTCAGGCAATGTGAACGCGACCGTGAGCATTCGCCCTTTGGCTGAGAATCCATTGCCGTGAAACGCGACTCCTTCTCCGAATGGGCGAAATCTTCGAAGATCGCTGCTCCCGCGAACATGCTCTGCACCTTGTCGTCGAATGAGACGCCGTGCTTCGCGAGATTCCGTCTCGCCTTCACGGCGTCCCAATCGAATCGCATTCATTAGCTCCCCAACGAGCCAGCGAGAAAAAAAGGGACCCTTCCTCTTTTCCTCCATCCGAAGCATCAGCCACCCGTGGTCGGCCGGAAAGGTGGATGTCACCTTTTCCCTCCTCACCTTTTCCCTCCCTTGAAGCGTCATTCCGAACCTCTGTTCCTTGTTCCGGTTCCTCAAGCTGACTTCCGTCGCTTTCTCGTCGCCGCAATCGGTTCGACGACCGTCACGTGCAAGAGCGAACACATTCTAAACTGGTCGGCGATGCCTTGCCTGTCCGGGTCGATGAACACCAGAATCTTCGTCCGTAGTAGCTTCGCCATCTCCGGATGTCGCACTTCATACGACTCGCCGCTGGACATCACGATGCGGAACGGCTCGAAGGGCTGGGCTTGAAGCAGTTCTTTAAAATCTTGAAGCGTCATTCCGAACCTCGCGACCGACCAAGGAAATAAATAGCTCCCGTCCCTATTTATTCGCCCCCTATTTATTCGCCCAATCATTAAAAGACGCCATTTGCGGCCATCCACACAATCAGGCCGAAGAAGCCGAGGAGGCACGACCCAATCGCAATCAGCGCAATGGCTGCTGCTCGCGTCGGCTGCCAAGGCTCGATACGCGGTCTCTCGGGCGTCCGTAATCGAGTCGTGGCTTGCCTTCGCTCATCACCCTACATCATCCCGTCCATGCCACCCATGCCGCCCATACCACCCATGCCGCCGCCGTGATCGTGGTGGTGGCCGTGGTCGTCACCGCCAGCCTTCTTTGGCTGTTCGACGATGATGCAGTCGGTGGTGAGGAGCAGGATCGCGACTTCGGCGGCGTTCTGTAAGGCGGTGCGTTCGACCTTGGTCGGAGTGATGATCCCGGCCTTGATGACGTCGACGTATTCACCGGTCAGGGCGTTGTAGCCCTGGTTGTCCTTGGACTCCATGACGCGGCGGACGACGACGCTGCCGCTCGTGCCGGCGTTTTCGGCGATCTGGCGCAGGGGCGCGGTCAGGGCAGTGCGGACGATCTTCACGCCGATCGATTCGTCGCCTTCGGTATCGAGATTCGAGCCCCCGTTAAGGGCCTTCATCGCGCGGATGAGCGCCACGCCCCCGCCGGCGACGACGCCTTCTTCAACGGCTGCCCGGGTCGCGTGCAGCGCGTCTTCGATGCGCGACTTCTTTTCCTTCAATTCCGATTCGGTGGCGGCGCCGACGTTGATCTGCGCCACGCCCCCGGCGAGCTTGGCCAGGCGCTCCTGGAGCTTCTCGCGGTCGTAGTCGCTGGTCGTGCCTTCGATTTCGCGACGGATCTGCCCGATGCGGCCCTGGATGTCCTTCACCTCGCCGCCGCCTTCGATGATCGTCGTGTTGTCGTTGTCGATGGTCACCTTCTTGGCGATGCCCAGGTGCTCCATTTCGACCTTGTCGAGCTCGATCCCCAGATCCTTCATGATGGCGGTGCCGCCGGTGAGGATGGCGATGTCCTCGAGCATGGCCTTGCGTCGGTCGCCATACCCGGGGGCTTTTACGGCGCAGACGTTGAGGATGCCGCGGAGCTTGTTCACGACGAGGGTCGCGAGGGCTTCGCCTTCGAGATCTTCAGCGATGATGAGCAGCGGCTTCTTGGCCTTCTGCACCTTTTCCAGCAGCGGGATGAGCTTGGCGGCGGCGGAGATCTTGTCCTCATAGATGAGGATCAGGGGCTTCTCGAACTCGGCGGTGAGATCGTCTGGGTCGGTGATGAAGTTGGGGCTGAGGTAGCCGCGGTCGAACTGCATGCCTTCGACGACGTCGACGGTGGTGTCGAGCCCCTTGCCCTCTTCGACGGTAATGACGCCGTCTTTCCCGACGCGCTCGAACGCGTCGGCCATGATCTTGCCGATCTCGCGGTCGTTGTTGGCGCTGATGGTGGCGACGGCTTCAATGTCGTCCTTGCCCCCGATCTTTTTGGACTGCTTCTTGAGGTTTTCCGTGACGGCGTCGACGGCCTTACGGACGCCGCGGGCGATCGCCATCGCGTCAGCGCCGGCGGTGAGCGAGCGGTAGCCTTCCTTGAAGATCGCCTCGGCCAGCACGGTGGCGGTCGTCGTCCCGTCGCCGGCGACGTCGCTGGTCTTGCTGGCGGCTTCTTTCACTAATTTTGCGCCGATGTTCTCGAACTTATTCGTCAACTCGATTTCCTCGGCGACGGTGACGCCGTCCTTGGTAATCGTGGGGGCGCCCCACCCCTTGTCGATGACGGCGTTGCGCCCGCGGGGGCCGAGGGTGGCCTTGACGGCGCGGGACAGTTTCGTAACGCCTTCGAGAAGCGACTTCCTCGCCTCGACATCGAAAGCCAGCATTTTAGCGGCCATGTAACGTCTCCTTTTGAACTTGCGATGAATCGTGTTGCGTTGTGTCAGTCGTCAGTGGTGAAAACAGACCTCTAGCGGCGAGCCAATAACAAAGGGGGTGCCGGGGCGGGACAGGCATAAATTGGATCGTAAGGCCCTGTCAAACAGGGGATTGCGCAGCTCATCAGAAATCAACCGCCTGCGGGGCGACTGTCAGGCTGGCAGGAGCGTGGGGAGGGTCGATCCTGCGGTTGCCATACTGGCAGCAGGTTGGGGATGGTTTGGTCGGCGGCGACGCGGATCAACCGGATCACCCTCAAGCCTGCCTCCGCCGACGCAGCAGGAGCGTTGCACCGACGCCGGCGATGATGCAGGCGGAGCCGGGCTCGGGGACGACCGAGAGCAGGAGCTTGGGCGACGTCGCCAGCCCCGATTCCTTCGTCCACAGGTCGACGTAGCTGAATGACGGATCGGAGTCGCCGGAGAAGCGCTCTTCGCGCACCAGCGCGAACGAGAGCGCCCCGTCCTCGAAAACGTCCGGGTTCAGCTTGATGAAATCGGTCAGATCGATCCCCCATTCCGCGAAGGTGTTGTCGAAGGTGAGCATCCCGACGGGAAACGCGCTCGTCCCGACATCGGTGACCTTCGCGTCGAAGTCATCCAGGTTCGGGGCGTTGTTCCATGTAATGGCGCTCTCGTCCCACGCGTCGCTCGTCAGCGCGTAGACGTGGAACAGGATCGAGCCGGGGTTGCCGCCCGTGCTGGTGGTGCTCTGGCCGGTGAGCTGGAGAATCGCGCGGGAGACGTCATCGACGGCGACGCCGCCGGTGTCGAACTTCAGGTAGGTGGCGTAGTCGAACCGGGCCGAGTCCGGCGTGCGCCCGACGCGGGCGCGGTTCTGGTCGCCGTAGTTCTCCGTCTTATACGGGGAGTCGCTCGACCCGTCGCTGTTGCGGACGCGCGCGTCGTCGCTCGGCTGGAGCACGACCTGACCGAGCGGCGTGCCCGACGGCGCGGTGAGCAGCCACACGCTCTGTAACGGCTGGCTTCCCAAAGAGATCTGCTTCGACTCCGGCACGGTGACCATTCGCGTGACCGCGCCGTGATGCGCTTCGCTGACTTCCTCGACGGTGATGACCGTGCCCGGCTGCACGTCCCAACTCCTCAGGTCCACCGTCAGGTTATGGCCCTGACTGTCGTGGCGGTTGACGCCCATGAGGTAGTAGTTGCCGCTGTCTGCGTCGAAGCTCGTGGCGACGTCGTAGGTGCTGAGGCTGGTCCCGCCCGTCGCGAGGCGCGGGCGCTCGCCTTTGAACCCCTTGGCGAACAACCGCTGCACGCTTGCGCCCTTGGTGGCGCCGGTCGTATCGCGGACGCCCGATTCCTGCACGTAGTAAAATCCCGTCTTCTGTGGAGTTCCATCATCATAGAGCGTCTGATTGAACTTGAAGGCGTACAGCCCCTGCACGTCCTCGCTCATTGCCAGCAGGTTGATCTGCGCCAGCTCGGTGAACATCTGCGGGGAATCGAGGCTCTCGGCGGGGCGATTGTGGAAGCCGGCGGTGCTGCGGCGATTGTACTCGGTGTACGTCACGGGCATCATCTGCCCGCTCGCGTTGTACTGGGGGATCTCCGTCTTGAGCAGTTGGCTGTCCGTGGCATACTTCTCGATCGGATTGGAGTCGCCGTAACGGTGCAGGTCGTAGGTGTTGAAGATGTCGTAATCGACCGCTCGGCCGGCGTAGTCGGTGCGGTTGGTCTGAAGCGCCTGCTTGCCCCAGTCCTGCGAGCCCGGCGTATCCCACGTGGAGACGGAGTCGGCGCCCCTTTTGATCGTCGGGGCGGACATGTCCGCGACCAACGTCTTGCCGAAATCACGGTTCACGTCGGCGATGGCGCTGCGCACCGCGTCGGAGGATACCTTCAGCCGGTCAAGCCACTCCCCCTGCGTGATCGTCGCATTGTTCTGGTCCGGCTCGTTGTACATCTGGTAGCGTTCAACGTCGTAGTTCTTCGCCGCGTGGTAGGCCATCGCGTAGAAGTGCTGCCATTGCTCCCATCGCCCGTCCCACCCGTTGTACGGGTAACTCTCCGTGCGCGTGAGATTCAACGTGGGGGTGATCCCGCGGGTATGCAACTCGCCCAGAATGTGGTTCAACTTCACGCGGTTTCGTCCCGGCTGGGTCCGGTTCTCGAAGTTGTCGTTGTACGTGGCCCAGGGGATGAAGCCGTTGTTTTCGGGGTTTGCGCGGACGGCGGCCTTGCGGGAGTCAAACTGGGAGACGTTCGTGATGCCGTCCCCGAAGGTGTCGGAGTTGCTCGGTTCGTAGTAGTTCGCGGCCGCCCACACGCGGAAGGCATTGACGCCGGAAAATTCAACCCATGCCGAGGTGTTGCTCCCCGGCAGGTAATGGCCCATGTTGTATCCGACGTACTTCGGAGTGACGCCCGATTGTGTGGATGTGACGGCGACGGTCCCCGTCGTCGCCCCCAGCGGCGCCCCGTTTACAAGCGCCGCGGCACAGGCGGCGACGATGACTCTTTGTCGACCGGTCAACATGCAAAAAATACTCCCAAAGGTGTCGATCAGAGACTGTATACATTAACCTATGAACCGTCTCCGTGTTCGGAAAATGTCAACAAAATCGTGCCCGCATCTGTAAACTTTTGAGTGACTCAGATCACCCAAATCCCCTTGACCCCCGGAGAACCCATGGCAATCGATCATCTCGCCCACCTCGGCCTGCCTCAGATGGCCGGGCTATGCACAATCGAACAGGCGATGAGCGCCGGCCTGACCGTCGAAGAGTGCGTCCGCCGGCTCAAGCGATATCACTACGCGCTCAAGCGCCTCCACGAGATCGCCAACGCACGCCTCACGTCCGAGCCGATCTACGAGCTGAAATCGATCCTCAGCCTGCACGCCCACTACGCCGCCGAGCACGTGACGGCGTTGCGCGAGCGCGTCGGGGAGATGCGCGAGCCCCCGCTGGGGCTGGATGTCGTGCCCGACACGCACCTGGAGCTGCTGTTCGACGAGATCCTCGCCGCCCCGGCGACGGAGGAACTGTTCGCCGGGTTGTACGAGATCGCGCTGCCGGCGCTGCGCGCGGGGATGAAGCGTCACATCGAGCAGACGAACCCGATGGTCGATCACCCGTCGATCCGCGTGTGCCGGTTCGCGCTGCTGGAGATCGACGAGATGATCGACGTCGGCGGGCGATGCATCGCGGCGCTGGTCGATGCCGACAAACGCGCTGCGATGGGTCCGTGGCTGCAACTGCTGGAAGACGCCCTGCGGGCGGCGGGGACGCTCGACGGCGTCGACAAGCCGGGGGAAGTGAAACCGCTGTCGCGCGTGCACTCGGCCAAACCTTACGTCTACGACAAAATCCCCAAGCGCGACGAACGGTTTAAGGATCCGTTCAACGCCGGGGTGAATGCCGAAGCGTTTTTGTACGACCCCTCGATGCCCCCGCAGGCGAAGGTGCTGATGATGTTCTACAAGCGCCTCCGCGAGATCGACGTGCCGGAGATGATGGCCAGCATCATTCACGAGACCAAGGGCAAGCCCTGGAAATTCTACCGCGACATGACGCGGCAGCTCTGGGACGAGGCCCGCCACGCGATGATGGGCGAGGTCGGCTTCGCGAGCATCAACGTCGATTGGCCGAGCACGATCGCCGTCAACGGGACGTGGTCGCGCAACCTCAACACGCAACTGACCGCGCAGGAGCGGCACGCGGTGCTGTTCTTCATCGAGCAGGGGCTGATGCCCAAGACGGGCAAACGCTATGAGTGGGAAGTCGGCGTCATGAGCCAGAACAAGCTGGCGGCGCTGTTCCAGGACTACGACTGGGCCGACGAAGTCCTGCACGCGCGGATCGGCCGGGACCATTACGTCCCGCAGTTCGCTACTCCGAAAGAAGCGATCGCGTATGGCGATCAGTGCTGGTCAAAAGTCCTCACCCAGTGGCGCGAGTACAAGGAGCAGGGGTTGACCGAACACCGCAACTGGTGGCCGGACCTGTACCGCGCCGCCTGCAGGCACTGGGGCGTCGAGCCGGATCCGAAGGTGCTGGCGTACGACACGACGTACGAGACGATTCGCGCGGACCTGAAGGAAATTTCAACGTCGGGTTAAGCGCCGTCATTTCGAAGGGAGCAGTGGCGACCTGAGGGATCTTGGAGTAAAGATGCACGCGTAACAGCAGAATGCGTACACGTGGGAGATCGCTCATGCCCAAGCTCACCGTAGACGGCGTCGGTTCCTTCGACGTATCGGACAACAAGCGGCTCGTCCTCGCCTTGACCGACGACGCCGGGATTGATCAACTCCACGCCTGCGGCGGGAACGCGCGCTGCACGACCTGCCGCGTGGAGTTCGTCGCCGGCGAACCGGAGAAGATCACCCAGGCGGAAAAGGACATCGCCGCCGCACGGGGATTGAGCGGAACCCCCGGCCTGCGCCTCTCGTGTCAGATTCTGTGCGATCATGACATGGAAGTGAAGGCGATCAGCCGGCTGGCCGGGACCGGCCGCGCCGACGCCGGCAAGCGCCCTGCCGACGACATCGCGCCGCCGCCGGTGTGGACGACGAGATGACCGGCATTTCTATGGATCGTCATCAGCGATGGCCAAGGCTGGCGTGTGTCAGGAGGCATCATGCGCGATCGGACCAAGGGTGTGTTCATTGGCATGGGCGGTTTCTTCAGCGGCACGTTCGCAGGATCGGTCGCCGATCTTCCCATGTGGCCAAAGGTCTTGCTGATCGCTACCGTCAGCGTTGCCGTCTCAACGATCATCTGGGCGTTTCTGCGTCCCGGCCGGACGACTTAGAAACCATCTCAAGTCGTGAGTCGGTGCAGTCGGCGGTACCAGAGCAGCGCACAGGCGAGTTGCACGACGGCCAGATAATTCTCCGCCTTCTTCTCGTAGCGGATCAAGATCCCGCGGCAGCGGTTCAGCCACCCGA